>USKC01000186.1 GCA_900555195.1 uncultured Lachnospiraceae bacterium | reverse complement strand
ATGTTTGTGAAAGGGGCATTCTTCCGCACGCCCTGGCGGCGTTGTCTGACGCCCGACAGGGCGGAGTTTAGCCGCCAGGCGGGAGAACTGTGCGGATGCGAAAGCCTGGAAACAGCCGATTTTTGAAACGGCCTGCGGCAAAAGGAATCCGTTCCCGCTCAGATGGCCGCCCGGCAGGCCCGGGGGCGTCAGGGACACGCAGGAGCCGGAAAGGTTCAGATGCGTGGGCGGGAAATGGACGGCTGCCTGCGGCCCGGCGTGATTGGGGGCCGGAAGAAAGAAAATGAAGTCCGCTCTTCCTTTTTAGGCCTAAAAAAGGTACAATAGGGCTGCAAATATTTTCTACCCGAATGGAGGAAGACAAGTCATGAATGACAGATTGCTTCAGGAAAACGGATTGATGCCATGGGAGCAGAATCCGGAGTGCTTTAAAATCAACAAAAGGGCGCCTCATAGTGACATTATTCCGTTTCCAACGCTGGAGGATGCGGTTTCCTGGAATAAGGAAGCGAGGGTGGTTACGGATCTGAACGGCATGTGGAAGTTTTTGTTTTTTGAAAATCCGGATGCCTGCGATGCAGCGTTTCCAGATGGGCTGGAACAGATCCTTGATACCCATGCCTGGGGGCAGATACGGGTTCCGGCGAACTGGCAGCTGGAAGGATATGATTATCCGCAGTATGTGAATGTGAAATATCCATGGGAGATGACGGAGGATATCATGCCTCCTCAGATACCCAGAAAATATAATCCGGTCGGCATCTATTGCCGTACCTTTGTTTCCAATAGGAAGGAAGGGGAGAAGCTCATCCTGCATTTTGACGGTATAGAATCCTGCGGCGAGATCTATGTGAACGGGCAGTTTGCAGGATATACGGAGGGAAGCTTTAATCAGTCAGAGTTTGATATCACACAGCTGGCCTGTGAGGGAGAGAATCAGCTCGTTGTGAAGGTGCTGCGCTGGTGTGACGGAAGCTGGCTGGAGGATCAGGACTTCTTCCGGCTGTCCGGAATCTTCCGGGACGTATATCTTTATGCGCTTCCTCAGGTACATATCAGCGATTACCGTGTTGACGCGCTGCTGGATGAGAATTACCAGGACGGCGTGCTTCGGGTAGAGGTCTGTGTAGAAGGCGAAGCGGACGGCTGCCTTGTACAGCTGGACCTGTTCAATCCGAAGGGAAAGGAAATCCTCTCAGGCATACAGGCTGAGGTGAAAGACGGCAGGGCGGCGTTCGAGGAAGTGGTGGAAACGCCCTGGCAGTGGAGCGCAGAGTCTCCCATTCTTTATACTGCGGTGCTAACCCTGGTGGACGGAGAGCGGGAAACGATCCTGGCGGCCCGCTGCGGATTCCGCACCTTTGAATTGAAGGATGGGCTGATGATGCTCAACAACAAGCGCATTGTGTTCAAGGGGACCAACCGGCATGAGTTCGGCGCGCAGTTCGGTCGTGCCATCACCCGGGAAGCCATGCTGGCGGACGTGATCAGCATGAAGAGAAACAACATCAATGCGGTGCGGACTTCCCATTATCCAAACCATCCCTACTGGTATGAGCTTTGTGATGAATACGGTTTATATGTGATAGATGAAACGAACCTGGAGACACACGGAACCTGGACCTATGCGGCGCCGGAGTCAGAACAGCCGGATGCGCTGCCCGGAAGCAATCCCAGATGGACGGCTGCGGTGTTGGATCGGGTGTCCGACATGTATTACCGGGATCGGAATCATCCGTGTGTGCTCATCTGGTCTTTGGGGAATGAGTCCTATTGTGGGGAGAATTTCCGCAAGATGGCGGGCTTCCTGAGAGAACGGGATAAGACCAGGCTGGTGCATTATGAAGGAGAAACCCATTGCCCGGGATATGAGGATGTGACGGACATGATCTCCATGATGTATACGCCAGCGCCGCAGTGGGTGGAATATGATAAGAACCCGCTGGGCAAGCCAGCGATTCTGTGTGAATATGCACATGCGATGGGCAATTCCTGTGGGAGCCTGGTGAAATATACGGAGATTTTTGAAAGCTATCCAAAGCTTCAGGGCGGATTTATCTGGGACTATGTGGATCAGGCAATTTTGACGAAGGATGAGAATGGAACGTCTTATCTGGGCTATGGCGGAGATTTTAACGAGGGTTATCATGACGGCAACTTCAGCGGCAATGGCCTCATGTTCGCAGATCGGACGGAGACGCCCAAGATGAAGGAAGTGCGGATCTGCTATCAGAATGTCGGCTTTGAACATGTGGACTGGGAGACGGGCGAAGTGACGCTGAAGAACAGAAGCCTGTTTACGGCGCTTTCTGAATACCGGTTCCTGTGGGAACTTTCTGTGGACGAATGCAAGTGTGCATCAGGAAGCTTTACGGCAGATTGTGCGCCTGGAAATACGGTGACGGTTGCGCTGCCGCTTGAGGAAGGATTGGCCCAAGGCGGATTTGGCCCTGGAAAAGAAGCATTCCTGAATCTGGAAGCGGTTCTTGTGCAGGATACCTCCTGGGCGAAGGCGGGCTATGCGGTGGCAAAAGGACAGTTCATCATGGGGGAAAGAGCGGAGAAGGCCCCCTGTGAAGAAGCGTCGGGGATCCGCGTGACGGAGACCTTTGGCACGCTGATTTTGACGGGAAGAGATTTTGAATACCGTTTCTCTAAGAGAAGCGGGGATTTCTACAGCATGAAAAAGGGCGGCAGAGAATATCTCAAAGCGCCTCTGGAGTGCAATTTCTGGAGGGCAAGCACGGATAATGACCGGGGAAGCAAACAGAGTTACCGTTCCATGGTATGGAGATATGCAGGAGCACAGGCCGCCAAATGGACGACGGGAGCCGACAGCAAGGAAGATCATGTGGAGGTATCCATGAAGTTCCTTCCGCCCCTTCCGAAGGAAGCGGTGCTGGAGACGAAGCTTTCCATTTATGCGGACGGAACGATTGTGTTTGACAACACGTTTTCGGGAGCGGAAGGACTGCCGGATATTCCCGAGATCGGGCTTCTGTTTACCCTGCCGGAAGAATTTGACCGGTTTGAGTGGTTCGGCAGAGGGGAACATGAAAACTATGCGGACAGAAAGGCATCCGCATTCGTGGGCCTCTGGCAGTCCAGGGTTGCGGATCGGATGGTTCCATACCTCATTCCGCAGGAGTGCGGCAACATGCTTGACGTAAGGCGTCTGTCCATCATGGGAAGGACGGGAGGCTGCCTGACGTACACGGGCATTCCTACGGTGGAGGCGAACGTGCTGCCCTATACGCCGGAGGAGATGGAAATCGCGCAGCATCAGAAGGATCTGCCTGTTTCTGATAAGACGGTGGTGCGGATCAATTATCGCCAGACGGGTGTGGGCGGAGATGATACCTGGAGTCAGAACGCCAGACCTCATGAAGAGTTCCGGATCAGGGCGGAAGAGGGCTGTCATTTCCGGTTCTCCGTAAAGCCGGAATGATTCCTGCAGAAGATGCAAAGAAAAATATTTGAAGATCTTTACAATAGCGGAAGGCCTCGTTTCAAACGAGGCCTCCTCTTTGTTGTATGAAGTTTTATAAGCAGAACTGCAACGCATTTGATCTGACCGGTACAATTCCGTATTTCCTTCAACCTGCATTTATCATACCTGAAAAATGTGACAAGAATATGTACGGATTCATAAGAAAAAATAAAAAAACACCGAAAACCTTTTTAAAAACTTAAGAATTTTTTTGCTTTTTTTGAATAAAATGCCCAGTTCGCCCGGCCTGTGCGGCAGAGGGCGAATATACGCAGACAGGTGATAAAGCGAGGAAGCCCCTGTAGCAATGAGGCCGGGGCTGTTATGCCAAGCAGCCCAGAATCAGCCTGGCCAGGAAGCAGAGCAGCATACCGCAGGCGGTGGGGAGGAGGATGGAGAGCAGTGTCCATTTCAGGCTTCCCGTTTCTCGGCGGATGGTCAGAATTGTGGTGGCGCAGGGCCAATGCAGCAGAGAAAACAGGATGGTGCAGATGGCGGTGGTCTGTGTCCAGCCGTTGGAGGAAAGGAGAAGGTACAGTTGGGGGCCGGACAGTTCACTCAGATTTCCCTGTGCGGTATAAGCCATGATGATGATGGGAAGAACGATCTCATTGGCGGGCAGGCCGAGCAGAAATCCGGTCAGAATCGTTCCATCCATTCCAAGCAGTCTGCCCAGCGGATCCAAAAAGCGAGTGAGACAGGAGAGAAGGGAGGCGTTGTATGCTCCAGGCAGGTTGGCCAGAAGCCAGATCAGCAGCCCGGCAGGAACGGCAGTCAGAACAGCGCGGCAGAGCACTTTGGCGGTGCGGTCCAGCAGGCTTCTTGCCAGTGTTTTGAGGATCTGCGGTTTGCGGTAAGCGGGCAACTCCAGTACGACGGCGGAGGGAAGACCTTTTAGTATGGTAGCGGTAAGAAGCCTGGATGCGGCAAAGGTCATGCATACGCCCAGCAGCAGGACGCACAGGAGAAGAAAAGCGGATTGCATTGTATGCCACAGCCCGCCGTCTTCCTGGACCAGGAAAAGCGTGATGAGAGAAAGAAGAGTGGGAAAACGTCCGTTGCAGGGAACAAAACTGTTGGTAAGAATGGCGGTGAGCCGTTCTCTTTTGGAATGGATAATGCGGCAGCCCGTAACACCGACAGCGTTGCATCCAAACCCCATGGCCATTGTCAGCGCTTGTTTCCCGCAGGAAGCGCAGCCTTTGAAACAGCGATCCAGGTTGAAGGCGATCCTGGGCAGGTATCCTGAATCCTCCAGCAGCGTGAACAGAGGAAAGAACAAAGCCATGGGAGGCAGCATGACGGAGACTACCCAGGCGGTCACATGATATGCGCCGTCCAGAAGGAGAGAGGAAAACAGCGCCGGGACATGCAGGCCGGCAAAAAGGGATTTCAGTTTTGCTTCTATAGAAAAGAGCAGGGAGGAAAGAAGGGCGGAAGGATAGTTGGCGCCGCTGATCGTAAGCCACAGCAGAAGGAACAGCAGAAGAAACATGATGGGAAAGGCGGTATACTTTCCTGTGAAAAGCTGATCCAGACGGCGATCGGACAGGCCGGTGTCTTTGCCATAGGCAATCACATTCCGGCAGAGCCGTTCTGCTTCCCGGATGGGGGCGGCAGCCAAGTCATCCCGAAGCTGTTGGCTGGTGATCCTGCGTCTGGAGAGCAGGGCGTCGCATTCTGAACGCGCCGGAAGGGGGATGTCCCCTGCAAGGCTGGTTTTTACCTCGCATATTTCGGGCCTATCTTTTTTTGGCTCCACGCAAGACAGCCATTCAATTCCTCTCCAGCGCGAGCTTGGGAAGCCAATTTTGTTTTGACGAGAAAGCGACAGGGTGGATATGAGAAGGGACAGGGTCTCTTCCAGATATTCCGGATAGGGAATACGGTATGTCAGGTGTGGTGTCTCCGCTTCCTTTTCAGGCTGACCGGATAGGGCAGGGAATGTCTGCAGCGTGCGGATGAGGGAGGAAAGCCCGCCGCGTGTCCGGGCAAAGGAAGCTACGACCGGAATCTGCAGCCTTTCGGAAAGCTGCTGCAGATCCAGATGGATTCCTTTCTTTTTCGCTTCGTCCATCAGATTGATGCAGAGAATGGAAGGAAGCCCTGATTCCAGAATCTGGAGTGCGAGAGGAAGCGTGCGTTCCAGACGGGTGGCATCGCAGACAATGATGACTGCATCCGGCTTATGGAGGCGAAGATATTCGCTTGCCGCAGCTTCCTCTGCGGTATTGGAGAAGAGGGAATAGCAGCCGGGAATGTCCACCAGCCGAAAAGTCTTTTTAGAGAGCCGGCAGATGCCTTCTGCGCATTCCACGGTCTTGCCGGCCCAGTTTCCGGTATGCTGGCGCATACCTGTAAGCGCGTTGAAAATCGTGCTTTTTCCCACATTTGGATTTCCTGCCAGAATGATGGTTGGAAGTGGGGCAGCGGAGAGGGGACTATTCATGTGTTCCCTCCTTATAAGGTTCGGACAAGATGATTGTATCAGCATCCTCCCTGCGCAGGGCGATGGCCCCGCCGCGCACCAGATAAGCGGTGGGATCCTGCAGGGGGCTCCTCAGGAGACAGCTGACCTTTGTTCCAGCCGTGAAGCCGGCTTCCTGAAGCTGCCGGCGCAGGGGTTCTGCGGCGGTCAATTCCAGAATGACGGCGGAGAAGCCAGGTTTTAGTCTGGCGAGCGTAGTGGTGTCAGGCATGGCATTTTCCTCCCCAAAATGAAAGATGCGTGTTTTATAGAAGAAGGAGTGCAATACTCCGATATAGAAAAGATATGCGTGAAACCCAAAGAGGTTACGGATATGGAAAGAAAATCTGGAAGCGGGTGAACTTCCCGCGTGCAAGGCCAAGAAACAGCACAATTTTCTCACAGGTTTGCGGAAAAAGAATGCAG
>USKC01000185.1 GCA_900555195.1 uncultured Lachnospiraceae bacterium | reverse complement strand
TATCCGCATTCTGAATCAAATAAGAGAGGGCCGCCGCCGTATATGCCATCGTATCCGTACCGTGACAGATCAGAAAGCCGTCATAGTCCTCATAGCTTCTCTCTATTTCCTCTGCGATGCGCAGCCAGTGATCACTGGTCATATTCGTGCTGTCTATCCGAAACAGTTCCCTGGCGTGCAGGTCGCACAATTCCCTCATGGACGGCAGCACTTTCAATATTTCTTCCGCCGTAAGGGCGGGAACCAGCCCATTCTCTGTCATGTGGGAAGCGATTGTTCCTCCCGTTGTCAGCAAAAGAATTTTTTTCTGAGTCATCCCATTTCCTTTCCCAGCCATATCCATCCTTTCCGTTCCGTCGGTTTTGCCTTCCGGTGCATTGCAGCTGTCATGGCGATTACTTCTGCCATGGCTTCTTTTCCTCCAAGCCCATGCGGAACAGTTCCCTTACCTGCTCGTCATCCGTCCGCTCCGGTTTATATGCTTTCAGCATGCGGATGAGATTCGCTTCCCTCTCATCTTTTGCCTCATACTGTTCCATTAATCCAAGCGTATATTCCTGCATACTGCCGGGGCTGTCTGGCTCCGGCGGCACCGCTTGTGCCTGACGGATGAGAAAGCCGCAGATATAAGCCATTTCATAGTTTCCCGTAATCACATTCGTTTCATGCTGCGACTTAATAATCACAGCCATTCTCGCCAAAGTAGGAACCATCGCCTTCCTCCTATCTCATGATCGCATTCGGGTAGATCCGCTCCATCCGTTCATCCGGAAAATGTTTATCCAAAAATTGTTCCATCCCACTCTCCGCCTCTTTTCCCTCGTATCGGCTATTGTAACGCGCAAGGGCCCCCATTGAGATCACAATATTGACCGTCATAAAGACCACAAATATCCAGCTGAGTATTTTCCCGATACGCCGCGGGATTTTCTCTATCAGCCCTGAAAGAAGCGGATACAGATTTTTTATCCAGACAACAGAGGCCAATCCCCAGAAGAAACAATAGAGCAGATTGATGCGCCCACCAAGATTAAACGGGATCTTGCTGTAATCCCAAAATACTGTTCCGAATACCAATTCCGTGAATACGCTGCAGATATATTCGTAAGCGCCTCCAACCACTGTACCGAAAATAAATATGTATCTGTCATCTTTGTTCCTGTATCTGTGCAGTATCATGGTCAGCACCACCACGCCGATACCCCAGACAATGCTGAACGGGCCATAGACCACACTGCTGCGGCTCATCCACACCCCTGCCGTGATGCGGCAGAAAATGGTCTCCGTAATATCCCCCAGAAAAGCTCCGATAAAAAACAGCCAAACTAGTTTGTAGAAACAACACCCCTGGGCAAATACCTCGGGCTTTGCCTTTTTCCTCGCATGGGAAACAAAAATCCGGCTTTTGCCTCCCTCTGACAGATTAGGAAACGCCCTTTCCATTCGCCTTGAAATCCGCTGAAACAAAAAACGCCCCATCCGATTGGAAAGCTCCTGCATTCCCGCAGCAATACCATCAAGCCCGCTGTACTTGCGTAGCTTAACAATCGTCCCTGTCACAGAAGCGAAATCAATCAGCAAAAGGACGGCAAGCACGAGCGCCACCAACCGCTGCACCCATATCGGAATCATGGAAACGGCTGGCTCAAGCAAAGGCTGCAGGAAGGTCAGGCAAGCCGCTGCCGCCACACCCCACAGGCAGGAAAACGGCAGGCATACATATCCCCCCAGGTTGCTCTTATATCCGGAATAGTCCCACCATTTACATTGGAAAAGCTTTTCCATCAAAGCCCCTGTAAAGAATTCCAGCAGCACAGCCACCACACCGCAACCAATTGCGAGGAATACGAACGATCCTCTCAGGGAATCAAAAAAAATCAGGCTCAATACCATGCCGAACCCATAAACTGGACACACCGGCCCGTTCAGAAACCCCCTGTTCATAAATTTCCTGTGCTTGACCGCCGCATAGATGATCTCTGCGCCCCCCCCAAGAAAGGAATAAAGGAAAAAATACCAGATCAGTTCGTAAAGCGTATACTGCATGTCTTACTCCTCATTTGTCTCAGCCCATGCGCGCCTGTTTCCGATAGGCGCTGGGGCTGGTATTCATCTTCTGTTTAAAGTATCTGGTGAAATAAAACTGGTCGGAAAATCCCAACTCTTCTGCGATCTGGCCGATGCTGCCTTCGCCGGAAAGGAGCAGGCTGCATGAGCGCTCCAGAACCAGCTGATCCAGATAAGCTCCCGGCGTCATACCCGTCTCGGCGCGGAAGCGCCTGGAAAGCGTGCTCTCCGACACATGCAGGCGCTGCGCCAGGCTACGCACATGATTGGCAGCGCTTACGGGATTTCCGGCCAGGGAAAACATCTGCTCCACCAGCCTGGAATATGTCCTTCCATATTCCGTTCCCACCGCCCCCATTCCCGCAAAGCGGGACACTTCCTCCCAAATCAGGCCTTTCAGGCGGAACGCAGCCGCCAGGTTATCCGAGAACAGCAGCCGCATGATATCCTCCGGGAAATCGTCCTGCTCATAAATTCTATCACATCCCCGGAAAAAATCCATCCCGTTTATGATGCGCGTCACATTGATATGAATAAACAGCTGCTCCATATATCTCTCACAGCCGTAGCCAAATTGCAGCCCGGCAGGGATCAGATAGCCGCATCCCCTCTTCAGCGGCACTTTTTCTCCATTCAGGCACAGGTACCCTTCTCCATCGGATATGTAATAAATGCGGGAAAACGGGGAACATTCCATCTCCTTGCTCCACTCCTTTCCCATCCTGGCCTGGCCGGCATATACGATTTTTAAATCATAATCCCTCCATATTCGGAAGGCGGCAGGATTATCCTTAATCTGCATATCGAAAACTCCATATTTTAGCTTGTTTTTTCCATGGCCGCAGACGCAACCTTTTCCTAAAATAAAACTATCAGACGGGTCGGAAAAGGCCCGGAAATCTGCACTGGCCGCAAAAGGCGGCAGAACGGAGGGAAAATGACAAGCTACGTTACAAGAAAAACTCCGGGCGATACCACCTGGTTCACCCACGACCGTTTCGGCATGTTCATTCATTTCGGCCTCTATGCCATGCCGGCACGCCATGAATGGGTTAAAAACCACGAAGAAATCTCGGAAGAACACTATGACCTGTACTTCAAACATTTCAATCCCGATCTGTATGATCCAAAGGACTGGGCAAGGCAGGCAAAGGCCGCCGGAATGAAGTACGCGGTCTTAACCACCAAGCATCATGAGGGCTTCTGCCTTTTTGACAGCAAGTATACGGATTATAAATCCACCAATACACCCTGCGGCAGAGACCTGGTAAGAGAATATGTGGATGCATTCCGCGAAGCCGGGCTGCGCGTCGGCTTCTACTATTCCCTGATCGACTGGCATCATCCGGAATTCCCCATTGATGTCCTTCATCCCAGGCGTGATGATCCGGACGCCTATGAGCAGAGCAAGGGCAGGGATATGAAAAAATACGCGGAATACATGCGCAATCAGGTAACGGAGCTTCTGACCAATTATGGCAAAATCGACATTCTCTGGTTCGACTTCTCCTACAGCAAAGATAACGGAACCGGGGACAAGGCCTGGATGAAAGGAAAAGGGCGCGACGACTGGGAAGCGGATGCCCTCATCTCTACCGCCAGGGCCCTCCAGCCGGATATCATCATCGACAACCGGACAGAGATCGATCAGGATCTGTGGACGCCTGAACAGTTCCAGCTCACGGAATGGATGAGACATCCGGAAACAGGCGAACTGGTCACCTGGGAGGCCTGCCAGACGTTCTCCGGTTCCTGGGGCTATTATCGGGATGAAATGACCTGGAAATCACCTGAGATGCTCATCCGCATGCTGGTCAACACCGTCTCCTGCGGAGGAAATCTGCTGATGAACGTGGGGCCCACTGCCAGAGGATATCTGGATTACCGCGCGGAAAATGCGCTGGCCGTCTATGCGGAATGGATGAAGTACAACAGCCGCTCCATTTATGGATGCACCATGGCTGAGCCGGAATTCGTCGCCCCTACAGACTGCCGCTATACCCAGAGCGTGGACGGCAGCCGCCTGTATCTGCATCTGTTCGCCTATCCTTTCGCGCACCTGCGCCTGCCTGGCCTTGGCGGAAAGGTGGAATACGCTCAGTTCCTGCATGATGCCAGTGAAATTCCTTTCACCGTAGGTCATGTGGATCACTTCTCTCTCGGCGCACAGAACAACGCAGAAGACGATCTGATCCTCTATCTTCCTGCAATTAAACCGAACAGCCTGGTACCCGTCATTGAACTGTTCCTGAAGGACTGAGGGCAACAGCCTTTTTGTAAAGAAGGGATCCCGGAACGGCCAAAAGATGCCGGCCGGGATCCCTTCATCCTTTTTCCATCGGGATTCCATCTCGTCCGCAACGTTCCGTTTCTTAATGCCGTTCTCTATCGGAATACGATCTCTCCCGTCTTTGCATCCATTTTCTCTATGATCGCCAGGGATTCCAGATGAACGCCTCTCTCCCGCAGCTTCCTGCCTCCCGGCTGAAAGCCTTTCTCAATCACAATGCCGGCTCCTACCAGATAAGCGCCGGATTCTTCGACGATCTTTATCAATCCCTCTAACGCCTGCCCGTTGGCGAGGAAATCATCGATCAGCAGGATCCGATCTTCCCTGCCCAGGAACTGCCTGGACACGATAATATCATAGGAACGCCCATGCGTAAACGACTGCACCTGCGCGGTATAGACCTCGCCCGCGATGTTCTTCGTCTTTGTTTTCTTCGCGAACAGCGCCGGAACCTGCAGCACATCCGCAGTCATGCAGGCGATTCCGATTCCGGATGCTTCGATTGTCAGCACCTTCGTGATCCGTTCCCCGGAAAATCTTCGCGCGAATTCCCGCCCGATTTCCCGAAAAAGCGCCACATCCATCTGATGATTCAGAAAGCTGTCCACTTTCAGGACATCCCCTTCCTTCACCAGGCCATCCTTACGAATCCTTTCTTTTAACAGTTCCATGAAACCCCTCCTTGCTTTTCTCTTTCGGGTAGCGTACACTTACAGTATCTTTGACCAAATTCTACTAGTCAGGAGCGATGCATATGAACAGACAACCTTCCATCACCTTATTGATTAAACCCGCTTCCGGAAGCTGCAATCTCAGCTGCCGCTATTGCTTCTATGCGGATGAAATGAACAACCGGAGTGAAAAAACATTCGGGCACATGTCGCTTGAGACCCTGGATATCCTGGTTCAGAAAACGTTGGATCAGGTGTCCTCTTCCGCCACGTTCGCCTTCCAGGGGGGCGAACCCACGCTGGTGGGGCTGGATTTCTACCGCAGGCTCATGGAGATGGAACACAAATATAATACGCGCTCACTCGAGCTCCATAACAGCATCCAGACCAACGGCATCCTGCTGGATGAAACATGGGCTGATTTTCTTCGGGACAATCGATTTCTCACCGGACTGTCTATGGACGGATACGAGGAAATACATGATGAAAACCGCCGTTTCCCGAATGGGAGAGGAAGCTTCCAAAGGGTTCTTCATGCCGCCAGGCTTCTTCAGAAGGCCGGAGCGGATTTCAATATCCTTTCCGTTGTCACAGCCCAATCCGCCAGACGTATCCGGCGCATATACCGATATTTTGGCGAACAGGGGTTTGCCTACCAGCAGTATATTCCCTGCATCGATCCCTTTGAAGAGACGAAAGGGCATCTGCCCTATTCCCTCACCCCGGAACGCTATGGACGCTTCCTGAAGGATCTCTTCGACGACTGGTACCAGGACTGGAAGGCGGGCCATCCAGTATATAACCGCACCTTTGAGAACTGGATCGGACTTCTTCTGGGATATCCCGCAGAAGCCTGCAGCATGAACGGCATCTGTTCCGAACAGTGGGTTGTGGAGGCGGACGGGAGCGTCTACCCCTGTGATTTCTATGTCCTGGACGAATGGAAGCTGGGAAATATCCGCGACAATTCCTTTGAAGAAATGAATCAAAGGCGCGAGACGCTGCAGTTCATACAGCTCTCGCACCATGTTCCCGACGAATGTACCTCCTGCCGCTGGTATCCGCTGTGCCGGAACGGCTGCCGCAGGGACAGGCTCCTTCTTTCCGATCAAAAAACGCCGGGTAAAAACAGCTACTGTTCCAGCTACCGCGACTTCTTCCAATACGCATATCCGCGCATGGAAGAGATCGCCCGATTTGTGCAGCGAAGCCGCAGATGAGCGGACGGCCGCCCCTTATACGAATTCGCTCTCCCAGACATCCACGCCGCTCTCCTGGAAGATCTCATGCAGCCTCTCTTGCAGCATCTGTTTGGTGCATCCCTTCTTCAGGATCACCTGGAGGAATCCTCCCCCT
>USKC01000184.1 GCA_900555195.1 uncultured Lachnospiraceae bacterium | reverse complement strand
TCTTCCCTGGCGGGCTTCACCTCTCTGCCGCAGTCCGGGCATTTGCCGTCCACCAGCTGGGAAGCGGTCCAGAAGGATTCGCAGGGCGTACAATAAAGGCCTTCATAATGCCCTTTATAGATATCTCCCTGGTCATACAGCCTCTTGAAAATCTTCTGCACCTGCTTTGTGTGATCCGCATCTGTGGTACGGATGAATTTATCATAGGAAGTCCCCATCAGATCCCACAGGCGCTTCACTTCACCCGCCACCTTATCCACATATTCCTGAGGAGATACGCCCGCTTCCTGGGCCTTCAGCTCGATCTTCTGCCCATGCTCGTCCGTTCCCGTCTGGAAAAATACCTCATAGCCGTCCTTCCTCTTGAAACGCGCAATACTGTCAGCCAGCACCGCCTCATAAGTGTTGCCGATGTGCGGTTTCCCGGAGGTATAGGCAATGGCCGTCGTCATATAAAACTTTCCTTTGCTCATCATTCTCCTGCTCCTCTCTCTTGTTTTCATCGAATCCATTAACAAAAGCCCGCCTTCTTAGATTTTAAGCTTTTGTTAAAATCAAGAAGACGGGCCGATCTCCCGTGGTACCACTTCTCTTCACCGCATCCTCGCGAATGCGGCCTTTGCAGGTACACCGCCGCATGCTCCGCCTCCTCTATGGAAGAAACGTTCCAGCCGAATACCCTGCCGCTGTAACAGGCGGCACCTGTCGCAGCCTAGCCGCCATCGCGGTTCGGTGCGCCGCTCAGAAAGCCATCTTCCATCCATCTCGGCTTGTCCCCTCTCAGCACGGCGGATTTCCCGCCCAGGGCCTTCTCTGTAAGGCTTCCATGGATGTACTCTCTTTCTTCAATGCTTTTTTCTTTATCCATCCCGGAGCTTTCCGGTAAAGCCAGATTAACACATCCAACGGGAAAGTTCAAGTCTTGCATTGCGCCCATCATTCTGCGGTGCTACAATAATAACATATAAGATATTTCATCAAATTTTCCAAACAGGAAATCAGATTGGAGGACATTATGAGCAGAAAAGTAGTACTGGCCGGCGCATGCAGAACGGCCATAGGCGTTATGGGCGGAGCGCTTTCCAGCATTCCGGCTGCTGATCTTGGGACTATCGTAATTAAAGAGGCGTTGAACCGTGCAGGGGTAAAACCTGAAATGGTAGACGAGGTGTATATGGGCTGTGTGCTTCAAGCAGGGCAGGGGCAGAATGTAGCCAGGCAGGCTGCCATCCATGCCGGGATTCCGGTAGAAGTGCCTGCTACCACCGTCAATGTCCTGTGCGGTTCTGGGCTGCACTGTGTAAACCTTGCTGCAAAGCTGATTGCCAGCGGCGATGCCGATATCATTGTAGCAGGCGGTACTGAAAGCATGTCTCGTGCCCCTTACTTGGTTCAGCAGGGTCGGTATGGCTATCGCATGGGGAACGCCCTTCTGGAAGATGCCTTGCTGAAAGATGCTCTCACCGATGCATTCTATGGTTATCACATGGGCATGACTGCCGAGAATATTTGCGAGCAGTGGGGGCTAACAAGAGAACAGCTGGACGCTTTCGCTGCCAATAGCCAGCAGAAGTGCGAAGCTGCTATGAATGAAGGCCGTTTTAAAGAAGAAATCGTTCCTGTAGAAGTGAAGACCAAGAAAAGCACTGTCATTGTGGATACAGACGAAGGCCCCAGAAAAGGGGTAACCGTAGAAAGCCTGTCCAAATTAAAACCTGCCTTCAAAAAAGATGGCGGGCTTGTAACTGCCGGAAATGCCTCAGGTATAAATGACGGGGCTGCTGCCATCATCGTCATGAGCGAAGAGAAGGCAAAGGAACTGGGCATCACTCCCATGGCCACCTGGATTGCCGGAGAGCTGGCGGGCGTGGATCCTTCCATCATGGGAATTGGCCCTGTGGCCGCTACAAGAAAAGTAATGAAAAAGACCGGCATGGAAATCGGTGATTTCGATCTGATCGAAGCGAACGAAGCGTTTGCTGCACAGTCCGTGGCAGTAGGGCATGACCTCGGATTCGATCTGAATAAGCTGAACGTGAACGGCGGTGCCATCGCCCTCGGCCATCCCGTAGGCTGTTCCGGCTGTCGGATTCTGGTAACTCTTCTGTATGAAATGCACAGGCGCGATGCCAAGACCGGACTCGCCACTCTCTGTGTGGGCGGCGGAATGGGGTGCGCTGCAGTAGTCAAAAGAGATTAAATACAAGGAGTACAATCCTCTCAAAAAAAGCGCCTGTCCCACCGGGATTCCTTTCCGGCAGGGGCAGGCTTTTTTATTCCGACCGCTATTTTGCCGCGGGAAAGCTGTCCCCGAATTCATATTTCGGAGGGATCAGCTTGCTGATCGGCATCTTTATATTATTGTTAATCACTGTCATCAAAACTTTAAGGGCTGTTTCTCCCGTATCCGCCATCGAATTGCCAATCATCGTGACAGATGGGCTGATATGCTTGAGCATAGGATTCAAGCCAAAGGCGACAACTGCCATCTCCTCAGGGATACGCAGTCCGGAGCCTTTGAATTGAATCATGGCTCCCAATGCCAAAGAATCCAACATAATAAACAGCCCTTCAGGCCGTTCCTTCATTTCCAGGAAACGCTTGGCACATTCATATCCATTTTCCATGTCCATCCGATCGCCTTTAACGATCCATTCACGCCGTACTTCAATTCCGCGTTCCCTGCATTCATTAAGAAAACCCAGCTCTCTCAATCCTACGCCCACGGTTCCCACATCCGCGCCCATCACTCCGGCCGTATGAAAACCTCTTCCGGCAAATAAACGTGCGCACTCAGCCCCCACTTCATAACCGTCCACATACACACTGCTGTATTTATTGCTGGGCCGGTTCACCACGATCGGCACATCTAGTTCTTCTCCGTTAAGGAACTCCAGATCCGTAGCGGCTGCTCCCATAATCAGAATTCCACTGTACTTTTTTAGGTTCATGCTGTCTCTTAATTCAGAAAGATATCCGTTTTTGAACATTTTTACCATGAACTCTACCGGATATTGATTCTCCTCCACAGCTCGGAATAGGCCAGAAAAATACCTTCCCATTGTATCCTCTACAAAATTTTCATTCCAGAATACTGCCACAATCTGCCCTTCCTGTCCATCAGATGTCGCTCCGCGCAAGCGTCTTGCATAGATATTGGGATGATAATTCATCTCGCGCGCAGTCTCCAGAATTCTTTGCTGAGATTCTTTAGAAATACGCATCTCATCCCCCCGGCCATTCAGAACAATCGATACGGTGCTCTGAGACATTCCTACCCGCTCCGCAATCTGTTTAATCTGTACAGTAGCCGCCCTTTTTGCCATTTTCTCTCTCCATTTATTGTTTCTGACACAACAGTTTATCCGGAATCGATCCGCCATCGTCAAATGATCTTCTATATACTGTCCATACTTTATCATATCTAGGTCAAAATCTCAAGGCGTTCCTCGCCTGCGTTCCTCGCCTGCCTTCCTACCTATACAGATGGACATTTTGACCATTTCATTGAGCCATATGCTGCCCTGTCGCTTTATATTAACGCATGCAACCGCTGCTCCTTCCCCCTTCAACAGGGAGCCGTTTCAACGGCAACCATTCATCTAACGACTTATGGATACACAAATCCCACATTTCAAAATCATGATCCATATCCGGAAGCAAATGATAACGAACAGGAATTCCCATTTTTTTCAGAATTTCCACGTCTTTTTCCATCCGTCCACGAATAAATTCTTTCTCTCCACAGGCAAGCTGGAGTTCCGGCAGCCTTTCTCCTCTCTCCAGCGCCTGTTCGGCCGCACAGCGGATATCAAAACGCGAACCCGGTATCCCTTCTGCATCCCCAAAAGATGTATTGTAAAGCCGGAAATTGTTCCTGAAATGTTCTCCTAGCAATTCTTCCTGTAAAGTCCGTGTATCTAATGTCATACCGATTCCACCTGAAATGTCAATGCAGGCGCGGAAACTTTGCGGATGCAACAGAGCAGTTCCCAACGCCACATTCCCACCCATTGCATAACCTACAATGAAGCGGTCTTCACGTTCCACTGCGGCAGCAAATAAAGACTGCATCACACTTGGAAGTTCCAACGCCAGAAAACTTTGATAATTCACCCCATATTCCGTATCTACACCAAAGGAATTCGTCAGATTCGGCGTTACCAGCATCACATGGTTCTTCTGGGCATATCTCTCCGCATTCGTATAACGATAAGTCAACGTATCATCGTCTCCACCTCCATGAATCAAATATACTGTCTGAAATCTCATTCCCGGTTCATATATCCCCTGCCCCTTCTCCGCCTTTTCCTTCATATAACTATACCGGTCAGTAGGATATACAACGGATACATCCACATACCTTCCAAGTTCTTGGCTTCTGAAGTTAAATCTAAGATATCCCATCCTTTTACTCCTTTCACACGGATACGTTGCTGTAACAGGCCATCTTTTTAACCATTCATACTGGCTTCCCGCTTCTTTAAATACAGAAAAAAGAATCCGTCTTTCGCTCTGTATTAAAACAGGAGAGGAAGTTTTCCCTCTCCTGCCTTTTCTCAATCCTAGCTTTCTGTGCAGAAACCCAATCATTCTCCATACTCATCCGCAATAATCTTATCCGCTTCCACCTGGCAGTCTTCCAAAACAGTAGTAGTGTCTTCATCAAAAGTCATCGTATTGAAAAACTGCATCAGCGGCCCATTCAGGATATCTGACCAACACCTGAAATTACCAGGCGCTACAGAATCCATGCAGTACTCCGGATCCGTAATTGTAATAGCGCTCATGCGCTCATTGTTCTGATATCCTTCGCTGTCTGCCACAGGAATATAGTAGGTAGGATATCCAATCCTGTCAGACCAAGCATATACAGCCGTATCCTCTACCGCATCCCCGTCATTTCCAGTATGCCACCAGGAAATAAAACGTTCCGCCGCCAAAGCTTCCTCCTCACTGGCCGAACTCGTAATCATGAAACACTGTGTATTGGAGGGCGCTTGCTTACCGCCTTCTGGCGTTTCAATAAGTGTAGTGACTCCATAGTTCACATCGTAAGCATTCAGGTCTGCCATCAGCCAGGCTCCTGTGATATACAGGCCAAGCTGATTAGAAACAAACATCGTATCCATGTCGGATTCTGTCGGGTTAGAACCATTGTCAAATTGCAGTTTGAACCAGTTCACAAAATCCAAATATCCCTGATTGCCCGCAAAGTTCGCCTGCCAGCTGCCATCTTCATTCTGTGTAATCTGCAGACCGCCAAACATCTGCATAATGCACGCATTAGCGCCTACATTACCATAGCTTAAACCGGAACCATATATATGATTGTCCGCATCTGTAAGTTGCGAAGCCATCTGTGTCCACTCGTCGTAAGTGGCCGGAGGCGTCTCTGGATCCAGTCCTGCCTGTTCAAACAGATCTTTATTCCAATACATCACATAAGAACTAATTTGGAAAGGAATTCCATATAATCCATCATCCGTAGAAAGAGAATCCAGGTAGGAAGATACGAAATCCTCTTCCTTCAGATCCGTATTTTCCCAAATTTCGTCCAGCTTTCTCAGTTTTCCTTCATAATCGTACTTGTTCGATGCATTTCCCAAAATCAGTGCAGGCGCCGCATCCGCTGCCATCGCTGTCGTAATCTTATCTCCAAATTCTGAGGACATGTCCATCTCAACAGTAATATTCCATTTATTTGTCTCATTGAACTTGTCTACATATTCCGTCAGAACCTGACCATCTGAACCGGTCCAGCTATTCCAGAACTGGATAGTAATGGGTTCGTATTCCTCTGCATCTTCCCCTGCTGCCGCTTGTTCCGCTCCGGAAGCAGTCCCTCCACCCGTCTGTGTATCCGCCGTGCCAGAAGCACTCTGATCGCTTCCACAGCCGGCCATTGACAAAACCATCATTCCCGAAAGAAGCAACGCCAACATTCTCTTCATCGCTTATAACCTCCCCTTTTATATAAATATACCCTTTAACCCTTCTCTGGGCAATTTGATCATATCATTTTAGCAAAATTATGTCAATAATTTTTAGCAATTTTTTCAACATTTTAGCTAAATAATTAGCTCGTCCATTTGATTCCGTTTATATTCCAGACTCTTTCGGAGAAAGAAAAAAAGAACTGTCCCCTTCCCTTTCCAATCATCCTTTCAGTCCGCTTGTAGCCGTGCCTTCCACAAAATATCTCTGTCCAAATATATACAGAACAAGCATCGGGCAAATAGAAATAAACGCTCCTGCAAAAGCGGTTCCATACTGCAGGCTGGAATTAACAAACATGGCCAACCCATTCGTCAATGTCCGCATACTCGTATCGCTGGTAATCAGCAACGGCCACATCAGGTCGTTCCAAGCTCCGTTTACGCCCAACACAATTACTGTTACCGCTGTAGGCTT
>USKC01000183.1 GCA_900555195.1 uncultured Lachnospiraceae bacterium | reverse complement strand
TGTACGGAGATGCCGGCACCGGCAAGTCCACGAGCATCAAGGCGATCGCCAACGAATATTACGACAGAGGGCTGCGCATCATTGAGATATACAAGCATCAGTTTCAGGATCTTCACGACGTGATCGCTCAGATCAAAAACAGAAATTATAAATTCATTATCTATATGGATGATTTGAGCTTTGAAGATTTTGAGATCGAATATAAGTACCTGAAGGCTGTCATTGAAGGCGGGCTGGAGAAGAAGCCGGAAAATGTGCTGATCTATGCCACGTCAAACCGCAGGCATCTGGTGCGGGAGAAATTCAGCGATAAGAAGGAGCTGGACGACGACCTGCATAACAACGACACGGTGCAGGAGAAGCTGTCCCTGGTCGCCAGGTTCGGCGTGACGATTTATTTCGGCGCGCCGGATAAATCCCAGTTCCAGGAGATCGTATGTGCGCTTGCGGAAAGGAACGGCGTGAAGCTGCAGCAGGAAGAACTCCTTTCGGAAGCGAATAAATGGGAACTGTTCCATGGAGGACGTTCCGGACGGACGGCACAGCAGTTTATAGATTATCTTCTGGGAAGCAGACAGGACGGATAAAGAAAGGAAGGATGAAGGTGAGAACGTTTGCAGCGATCGATGTGGGCTCCTATGAGCTTGGCATGAAAATTTTTGAATTCTCGGTCAAGACGGGAATGAAGGAGATCGATCATATCCGGCATCATATTGATCTGGGGAATGATACCTTTGCCACTGGAAAAATCAGTTATGAGAAGGTGGACGAACTGTGTCACGTCCTCAGGGAATTTTCCAAAATCATGAAAGGCTATCAGGTAGAGGACTATAAGGCCTATGGGACCAGCGCCATCCGGGAGACGGAGAACACCATGATTATCCTGGATCAGATCAAACAAAGGACTGGGATTAAGATTGACGTGCTGAGCAATTCTGAACAGCGTTTCCTGGATTATAAGTCCATCGCCTTTAAAGGAGAGGATTTCGGCAAAATCATTGAAAAAGGGACGGCCATCGTGGATATCGGCGGAGGGAGCATCCAGCTGTCTCTGTTTGATAAGGATACGCTGGTGGCCACCCAGAACCTGAGGCTTGGCGTGCTGCGCTTGCAGGAACAGCTGACGAAGCTGAACGCCCGCCCTTCCAGGTATGAAGAGCTCCTGGAGGAGATGATAGAAAGCCAGCTTTCCGTATTTAAGCGGATGTATCTGAAAGACAGAACGATTGAGAACATTATTGTTGTGGATGATTATGTATCCGCGCTGGTACAGCGCCGCCTGGCGGGTTCTGAGACGCCGGGCTATGTGGACAGCGCGGGATATGGCATGTTCCTGGATTACCTTCGTTCCCACCCCAGGGAAGAGGCGGCTGCCCATTTCGGTGTGGCGGAGGAAAGTTTCTCCCTGGTCTGCATCTCCGCCGTCCTCCTCAAGTGTGTGGTGCGTCTGATGGAGGCTAAGCTAATCTGGGCGCCCGGCGTGACGCTCTGCGACGGCATCGCATACGAATATGCGGAAAAAAATAAGATTCTGGTGCCGAAGCATGATTTTGAACAGGATATTGTGGCCTGTTCCAGGAATATCAGCAAGCGTTTTCTGGGAAGCAAACGGCGCGGGGAGACTCTGGAACACATCTGCGTGACCATCTTTGACAGCATGAAGCGCATCCACGGGCTGGGCAAGCGGGAAAGGCTTCTGCTGCGCATCGCGGCCCTGCTGCATGACTGCGGAAAATACATCAGCATGGTGAACTTGGGAGAATGTTCTTACCAGATTGTGATGGCTACTGAAATCATCGGTCTTTCCCACAGAGAGCGGGAAATCGTGGCAAATGTGGTGCGTTATAACCATCAGGAATTTGCTTATTATGATTTCCTGGATCGGCGCGGCAGCCTGAATGAGCAGGATCATCTGATCGTATCGAAACTGACCGCGATCCTGCGTGTGGCCAATGGCCTGGACCGCAGCCATAAACAAAAGTTCAAAGATTTTAAGACCGTGTTGAAAGAAAACCAATTGGTCATTACTGTGAATACCGCTGAAGACATTACCTTGGAACGGGGAATGTTTGGCGCAAAGGCTTCCTTTTTTGAAGAGGTATTCAGCGTCCGTCCCGTGATTAAACAGAAAAAGATCATTTAAGATAAATGCCGCTAACGCGGCAGAAAAGAGAGGAGATGGAATCCTCCGGTTTCCATCCGAACTTTGTGCGAGCACAAAGTTCTTTTAAATTAAATGCCGCTAGCGCGGCAGAGAGGAAAGTATGGCAGAGAAAAAGAATTATCTGGATCCGGCGCTGTATACGAACAGGGAACTCAGTTGGCTTCTGTTTGATAAGAGAGTGCTTTCGGAAGCCAGGGATAAGCAAATCCCTTTGTTTGAACGTTTGAAATTCTTGAGCATTACTGCTTCCAACTTGGATGAGTTCTTTATGGTGCGTGTGGCATCCCTGAAGGATATGGTGAATGCAAAGTATACCAAAAAGGATATTGCAGGACTGACCGCTTCCCAGCAGCTTGCGCAGATTACTGAGGTGGTTCATGACCTGGTCTCTCAGCAGTATTCTACATACAATCGTTCCCTGCTCCCGCTTCTACGGAGCAATGGGCTGACGATTGTGGAGCGGCATGAGAACCTGAATGAAAAGCAGGCGGCCTATGTAGATGCTTATTTTGAAGAGAATGTTTATCCTGTGCTTACGCCCATGGCGGTGGATTCTTCCCGTCCATTTCCACTGATCAGAAATAAGTCTCTGAATATCGGTGCCCTGCTGTCGAAGAAGGGAGAAAAGGCGGAATTGGAATTCGCCACTGTACAGGTTCCCAGCGTCCTTGCCAGAATTGTGCCTATTCCGGCTGGTGAGGATGGAAACCGGACGGTCATTCTCCTGGAAGAGGTGATTGAGAGAAATATTTCTAAACTGTTCCTGAATTATGATGTGATCTGTTCCTATCCTTTCCGTATTATGAGAAATGCGGATTTGACCATTGATGAGGATGAAGCGGAAGATTTGCTGAAAGAGATAGAAAAACAGTTAAAGAAGCGGCAGTGGGGACAGGCAATCCGCCTGGAGGTGGAGGCAGGCATCGATAAGCGCCTCCTGAAGATTATCCGGAGCGAGCTTTCCATCGAAGAGGATGATATATACCGGATTGATGGGCCTTTGGATCTGACCTTCCTGATGAAGATGTATGGACTGGAAGGCTTTGAGCATCTGAAAGCGGAGAAGTATGTGCCTCAGCCGGTTCCGGAGCTCATGGAGGAAGGATCTGTCTTTGAGCAGATCCGGAAAGGGGATATTCTGCTGCACCACCCTTACCAGACCTTTGAACCGGTGATCCGTTTTGTGTCCGAAGCGGCCAAAGACCCGGATGTACTGGCAATCAAACAGACGCTGTATCGTGTCAGCGGCAATTCCCCGATCATCGCGGCCTTGGCGCAGGCGGCTGAGAACGGCAAACAGGTATCCGTTCTCGTGGAACTGAAAGCGCGTTTTGACGAGGAAAACAACATCGTATGGGCGAAAAAGCTGGAGAAGGCGGGCTGTCATGTAATCTACGGCCTGGTGGGGCTTAAGACACACAGCAAGATCACCCTGGTGGTGCGCAGGGAGGAAGACGGAATCCGCCGTTATGTGCATCTTGGTACAGGAAACTATAATGATGCCACTGCTAAGCTCTATACGGATGTGGGAATGATGACTTGTTCCGAAGCGATTGGAGAAGATGCGACGGCAGTGTTCAATATGCTTTCCGGTTACTCGGAGCCTCTTTCCTGGAATAAGCTTTCCTTGGCGCCCCTGTGGCTGAAAGATAAGTTCCTGTATCTGATTGGACGGGAAGCCAGAAATGCGAGAGCGGGAGAAAAGGGGCATATCATTGCCAAAATGAATTCTTTGTGCGACCGGGATGTGATCGCTGCCCTTTACGAGGCCAGCGCCGCGGGTGTGAAGATTGAACTGATCGTGCGTGGGATCTGCTGTCTGAAGGTCGGTATTCCAGGGGTGAGTGAGAACATCTCTGTGCGCTCTATTGTGGGAACGTTTCTGGAGCACAGCCGTATTTTCTATTTTGAGAATGCGGGAAAATCAGAGGTATACTGCGGGAGTGCGGACTGGATGCCCAGAAATCTGGAACGGAGAGTGGAAATCCTGTTCCCGGTGGAGGATGCAAAGCTGAAAGAACAGCTGATCCATATTCTGGACGTACAGCTTGCTGATACGATGAAGGCTCAGATCCTTCTTCCTGACGGAAGTTATGAAAAGGTGGATCGCAGAGGGAAGGAAGCGATAACCGCTCAGGAGGTTTTCTGCCAGGAGGCAGTGGAGGCAGCCTGGGATAAGGAAGAGAGTTCCAACAGCAGGGTATTTATTCCGGAGATGCATATACAGGAGGACTGACAAATGGCGGTGAAACTATGCCTAGCCAGTGCTTCGCCCAGAAGGAGGCAGCTGCTGGAACAGATCGGACTGGAGTTTGAAGTTCGTCCGGCGAAGGGCGAAGAGCGGGCAGAAGCCACAAAACCTGGAGAGCTGGTGGAAGCGCTTGCGCGCCAAAAGGCGCTGGAAGCCGCTGCGGATATGGAAAAAGACGGAAAAGCAGGGGAACTGGTGACGATCGGAGCAGATACCATGGTCTTTTACCAGGATAAGGCCATGGGAAAACCGGCTGATCGGAAAGAAGCGGAAGAGATGCTGCGTCTCCTGCAGGGAAACGTGCATCAGGTCTATACGGGAGTCGCCTTGGCCTGGAGGCAGGAAGGCAGGCTTGTCTGTGAGAGTTTCCATGCATGTACGGATGTGGAAGTATACCCCATGGAAGCGGAAGAAATCCAGGCCTATATCGATTCAGGCGAGCCCATGGATAAGGCGGGCGCGTATGGGATACAGGGCGGCTTTGCCAGATATGTGAAGGGCATCTGCGGGGACTATAACAATGTGGTGGGCCTGCCGGTGGGAAGGCTGTACCAGGAGCTGAAAGCCAGAGGCTTTCTGTAAGCTCGGAAAGGACGGATATGAAAAAAGCAGTTCTGTTTGACCTGGACGGCACATTGGCGAATACGATCACATCCATCGCCCATTGTGCCAATCAGGCGCTGAACCGATTTGGTCTTCCCTCTTTTACAGAGGAAGAATATAAACTGTTTGTGGGCAATGGGGCGGACGTGCTCATCCGCCGTGCGCTCGCTGCGGCAGGGGATCGTGAGATGGTACATTTTGACGAAGCCTATGAGGAATACCGGCGTCTTTTCCGCGAAGGCTGTATGTATCAGGTAAGGCCCTATGAAGGGATTGTTCCTCTTCTGGAGCGGCTGAAGGAGAGCGGGGCGAAGATTGCGGTGCTTTCCAATAAACCCCATGAGAACAGCGTTTATGTGGTGGAGAGCCTGTTCGGAAAAGGATATTTTGACTGCGTGTGCGGACGGAAGGAAAACGTTTTGCCTAAGCCCGATCCGGCCGGTGTTTTTGCAGTGCTGAAGGAGTTGGGGCTTTCACCCGAAGAATGCCTGTATGTGGGAGATTCAGGCGTGGACATGCAGACCGGAAAGGCGGCGGGGCTGTTTACCATAGGCGTGCTCTGGGGGTTCCGCGGCAGACAGGAACTGGAGGAGAACCATGCGGATGCGGTCATTGAGACGCCCGAAATGCTCCTTCATTACATGAAATGAGGATAAGAGCGGATGATTAAATTGATCGCATCGGATATAGACGGTACGTTGATACCGGATTCCACCCCGGACCTGTATCCGGAAATCGAGGAGGAAATCCGCAGCCTTGTGCGCCGTGGGGTGCTTTTCTGTGCCGCCAGCGGGAGACAGCTTACCAGCATACGCAACGTGTTTAGAAACGTGGCGGATGAGATCTGCTACATCGCAGAAAATGGAGCACATATACATTACCAGGGAAAAGATCTGGCCGTCATTTCCATGCAAAGGGAGTATACGGAGCAGATCGTCCGGCAGCTTCGCCGGCTGGGGCCGGAATATCCCTTTGTGGTATCCACCCCCCATGGAAGCCTGATCGAGACGCAGGAACCGGATTTCCTGGATCTGATGACATATGGGTATCATAATCGCTTCCGTTGTGTGAAGGATGTGCTGGAAGGGGAGGAACAGATCCTGAAGATTGCGGTCTACCATCCCGGAAGCATCAGGCAGCTGGGAGAGAAGGAACTGATCCCGGCCTGGAGAGAAAGCGTGCAGGTCTGCGTTGCCGGAGAGGAATGGGTGGATTTCATGGATGTGAGCGTGGACAAGGGAAATGCCCTGCGCCGCCTCCAGGAACTGTTTGGCATCCGCCGGGAAGAGACGATGGCTTTTGGGGACAATACCAATGACATCGGCCTGATGAAGGCTGCCGCTTACAGCTATGCGGTGGAAAATGCCCGTCCGGAGGTAAAGGCCGCTGCTGAATATGTCTGCCCTTCCTATGAAC
>USKC01000182.1 GCA_900555195.1 uncultured Lachnospiraceae bacterium | reverse complement strand
TTTGCGGCCGTAAAGGAGGAATCATAGTGGCACAGGTTGGTATTGTAATGGGAAGCGATTCGGATATGCCGATTATGGCAAAGGCTGCGGATATCCTGGAGGAACTGGGCGTCTCTTATGAGATGACGATCATTTCCGCCCACAGGGAGCCGGACGTGTTTTTTGAGTATGCGAAAAGCGCGGAAGCGAAAGGGTTTAAGGTGATCATCGCCGGGGCAGGGATGGCTGCGCATTTGCCGGGAATGTGTGCGGCGATTTTCCCGATGCCGGTGATCGGAATTCCCATGCATACCACTTCTTTGGGAGGAAGGGATTCCCTTTACTCCATCGTGCAGATGCCGAGCGGCATTCCGGTTGCCACCGTTGCGATCAACGGCGGGGCGAATGCGGGGCTTCTTGCCGCGAAGATTCTCGCCACCTCCGATGAAGCGCTCCTGGCACGGCTGAAGGATTACAGCGCAAAGCTGGCGCAGAGCGTGCAGGAGAAGGATGCGCATCTGAAGGAAGTAGGATACAAGAATTACAATAAGTAATAAGAGGAAACCAGAAGTTACATGTCACATCCCGGCCAGGCGCTCGCCGCATGGTTGGGGCCGATATGAGTCAACGGGCGGTTTGGCTTCATGGAGCGAACTGTGAACCCCAAATCGCCCATTACAGGTCATCGTGTGACCAATAACAAACGGAAAGGTACGGGTGGATCCATGGATTATAAAAATGCCGGTGTGGATATTGAAGCGGGTTATAAATCCGTTGAATTGATGAAAAAATATGTAAAGGAGACGATGCGGCCTGAAGTGCTGGGCGGTCTGGGCGGATTCTCTGGAGCCTTCAGCTTGGGGCGCTTCATGGGAATGGAGAAGCCCACGCTGGTATCAGGCACGGACGGTGTGGGAACGAAGCTGAAGCTGGCATTCCTCATGGACAAGCATGATACGGTGGGAATCGACTGCGTGGCCATGTGCGTGAACGACATCGCCTGCGCGGGCGGAGAGCCGCTGTTTTTCCTGGACTATATCGCATGCGGCAAGAATTATCCGGAGAAGATCGCCACGATCGTAAAGGGTGTGGCAGACGGCTGCAAACAGGCGGGGGCGGCGCTGATCGGCGGCGAGACTGCGGAGATGCCCGGCTTTTATCCGGAAGATGAATACGATCTGGCAGGGTTTGCCGTGGGAATCGTGGATGAAAAGAAGCTGATTACGGGAGACGGCCTGAAAGAAGGGGATGTTCTGATCGGCATGGCCAGTTCCGGCGTGCACAGCAATGGATTTTCCCTGGTCAGAAAAGTGTTCGAGATGACGAAGGAGTCTCTGGATACCTATTATGAAGAACTGGGAACAACGCTGGGAGAGGCGCTGCTTGCGCCCACGAAGATTTATGTGAAGGCGCTGCGCCAGCTGAAGGAAGCGGGCGTGACCGTGAAGGCCTGCAGCCATATTACAGGCGGCGGCTTCTATGAGAATATTCCCAGGATGCTGCCGGAAGGAATGCGCGCTGTGGTGAAGAAGGACAGCTATACGGTTCCGGCAATTTTCCGCTTGCTGGCACAGAAGGGCCAGATTGAAGAACAGATGATGTACAACACCTACAATATGGGGATCGGCATGATTCTGGCTGTGGATGCGGACTGTGTGGATAAAGCCATGGAAGCGATCCGCCAGGCGGGAGAGACGCCCTATGTGATCGGCCATATCGAGGCGGGAGAAAAAGGAGTAGAATTATGTTAAGGCTTCTGGTATGCGTATCCGGCGGCGGCACCAATCTGGCGGCGGTTATGGATGCCATAGAGAGCGGAAGCATTACGAATGCAAAGATTGTTGGCGTGATAAGCAATAACCGGAATGCCTATGCCCTGAAGCGGGCACAGGAGAGAGGGATTGATGCGGTCTGCATAAGCCCGAAGGATTATGAGGACAGGGCCGCTTTTAACAGCGCCTTTCTGGAACGGGTGAAGGCGTACGAGCCGGATCTGATTGTGCTGGCCGGATTTCTTGTGAATATCCCGAAAGAGATGATACAGGCATATGCCAATCGGATTATCAATATCCATCCTTCCCTGATCCCTTCCTTCTGCGGAAAGGGATATTATGGGCTGAAGGTGCACGAAGCGGTTCTTGCACGCGGGGTAAAGGTGACCGGCGCTACGGTGCATTTTGTGGACGAGGGTACGGATACGGGCCCCATCCTTCTGCAGAAGAGCGTTTCAGTGCTGCCGTCTGATACGCCGGAGAGCCTTCAGCGGCGGGTGATGGAAGAGGCGGAATGGATCCTCCTGCCCAGAGCCATCGACCTGATCGCCAATGGGAAGGTGCGCGTGGAGAATGGAAAGGCCATCATAGAGGAAGAGGTGTACGAATGAAAATTCTGATCGTAGGAAGCGGAGGGCGGGAGCACGCGATTGCTGCTGCCGTAGCCAGAAGCCCGAAAGCGGAGAAGATTTACTGCGCGCCCGGAAATGCAGGGATCGCCCGGATTGCGGAGTGCGTGCCGATAAAAGTGGATGAGTTTGAACGGATAAGGGATTTTGCTAAGGAAAAAGAAGTGGATCTGGTGATTGTTGCACCGGATGATCCGCTGGCAGGCGGGCTGGTTGACGTTTTGGAGGAGGCCGGTCTGCGCGCATTTGGCCCGAGGAAGAATGCGGCTATCCTGGAAGGAAGCAAGGCATTTTCCAAAGATTTGATGAAGAAATATCAGATTCCAACGGCCGCTTATGAGACCTTTGATGACGCGAAGGAGGCAGTCGCTTACCTGGAGACGGCTTCTTATCCCATCGTGCTGAAGGCGGACGGCCTGGCCCTGGGAAAAGGCGTGCTGATCTGCAATACAAAGGAAGAGGCGCTGGAAGGCGTTCGGAGCATCATGCTGGATAAACAGTTCGGCTCGGCCGGCAACCGCATGGTGATTGAGGAATATATGACGGGCCGTGAGGTGAGTGTACTGTCCTTCACGGACGGCAAGACCATTCAGATCATGACCTCTGCGCAGGATCATAAGCGTGCCTGCGATGGAGATCAGGGGTTGAATACAGGCGGGATGGGGACTTTTTCTCCTTCTCCTTTCTATACCAAGGAGGTGGATGCTTTCTGCCGTAAGCACATTTATCAGGCGACGGTGGATGCCATGGCAAAGGAAGGAAGGCCTTTTAAAGGCGTTATTTTCTTTGGCCTGATGCTCACCGAAAAGGGGCCGAAGGTGCTGGAATACAACGCCCGGTTTGGCGATCCGGAAGCGCAGGTGGTTCTTCCCAGGATGAAAAACGATATCCTGGAGGTGATGGAGGCGTGCATAGACGGAACGCTGGATAAAATTGACCTTCAGTTTGAGGACAATGCGGCGGTCTGTGTGGTGCTGGCATCCGAAGGGTATCCCGTGAAATATGAAAAAGGATTTCCGATCAGCGGACTGGAGCGTTTTGAGCATGCGGAGGGATATTATTGCTTCCATGCAGGAACCAGTTTTGACAAGGAAGGAAGGATTGTGACCAACGGAGGAAGAGTTCTGGGGATCACAGCGCTTGGAAAGAATCTGAAAGAAGCCAGGTCTAACGCGTATGAGGCGGCCGGCTGGGTGGATTTTGCGAACAAATACATGCGCACGGATATCGGCAAGGCGATTGACGAAGCTTAAGGAACGAAGGGTACAGTTCAGACCTGTCCGGACTGTAACGAACGAATGGTAAAGGGGTCAGGAAGATGAACAGGAAGAAAGCAAAGACGGGAAATGGGATATATAAGATCGCCGCGATATTGGCGGCGGCCGTGTTGCTGGCCGGCATTGGCCTGCCGGGACAGACTGCGCTGGTAAGCCATGCTTCCAACAGCCTGGGCAGCCAGGGGAGCGCTCTGGACGGAGGGAATGCTTCTGATGCGGGAAGCGAAGCGGTTGACGAGGGCGCTGCTGATAATACAGACGAAGAAGTGCAGGCGGTCATAGATGAGAATACGGAAGATCTGAACGGGACATCCACCGCTTCCAGGATCCGGGTGATTGCTGCCAGCGGCAGAGTCCGTGCCGAAGCATCCACGGATTCTTCCGTGGTAGGAAGCCTGAGTTCCGGGGATGAGATGGACGTAGTTGGAGAAACGACAGGAAGCGACGGCTATGTATGGTATCAGATTTCCGGAGAGAAGAATGGGGAAGCCGTTAACGGTTATGTTCGTTCTGATGTGGTTGAGGTGACGGAGACAACGCAGCCGGAGACTACAGAACAGCCTGCAACAGAAACGCCTTCTGAGCCGGCTTCCGAGAGCGCTGCCACTTCTACGGATGAATATAGCGTAAGCTATGCGGACGATGGAACCGGAGTGAGCGATTGGTATCTGAACGATAATATTAACGGGACCAGATACCGGATTTCTGAATTGCTGGGAGCAGCCCAGACGAATGAAAGCAATATTTCTGTGATGGAGGAACAGACAGGAACCCTGCGGATGATTATTATCATCCTGGCGGTGATTATTGCCCTCCTTGTGGTTGTGGTAACGGTTCTCATCTTTAAACTCAGAGGCGCCTATGAAGAGGAAGGCTATGATGAGGATGATGACTATTATGGCGATGAAGAGGATGAGGACGAGGACGACGAAGAAGACGAAGACGAGGAGGAAGACGACGAAGACGAGTATCTTCCGAGAAGAAGCGCCAGAAGAGGAGGCCGCGGCAGGCGGATGACACGAAGCAGGCGTTATGAAGAAGAGGATGAGGACGAGATGGACGAAGACGAGGAAGAGCGTTACGAAGAGGATCGCTACGATGAGGATGAAGAGCCTCCGAGAAGGTCTTCCAGGCAGTCCGGTTCCAGACAATCCGGATCCAGACAGACGTCCAGAGGCAAGAGCAGAAATGCTTATAAGCCGCGTAATTTCCTTGATGTGGACGATGATGATGATCTCGATTTTGAATTCCTTGATCTGAAATAAAATTTGAATGAAGCAAAACGCCGGGGAAGGATGGGGGAACCTTACTGCCCCGGCGGGTTTTGTTTAACATGCATTCAGTCTGCGAAGCGGATTGGACGCTGTTCGCTGAGAATGTCGGGAAGATTCCGTAGTGCATGGAAGCCATAAACAGGCGCGGCATACCGGTTTGAAAATTGCCGGAAGTGAGCGTGCCGAGGATAAGCGGTTGACATAATGTGCCTCCTGTTATAATATGTATATAACAGTAAATAAATGCTTTGAAACTGACAAGAGATTCGGATGATTCCGGAGATATGGAAAGAAGAGCGATGTACAATGGAAGTGTTTATTGACATTGATTTCAGCAGTGATGAAGCGCTGTATATTCAGCTGAAGAATCAGATCGTGCTTGGAATAGCGACGAACCGCTATCATGAGGGAGATGTGCTGCCCAGTGTGAGACAGTTGGCGGATGCAATTGGGATTAATATGCATACGGTGAATAAGGCGTATACGGTGTTGAAGCAGGAAGGCTTCGTGAAGGTGGATCGGAGAAAAGGCGCTGTTATATCCATAGACGAGGGAAAACAGAAAGCGATGGCGGAGATCCGTCAGGAATTGCTGTTGATTCTGGCAAAAGCGAGTTGTAAGAATATTTCCCGTCAGGAGGTGCATGCTTTAATTGATGAAATCTATGAAGAATATGGAGGACTGGAATGATGCAGTCGCAGTTTACGGATAAAGCCAGAACGGCGCTCCAGCTCGCTGAGCGTTCTGCCAGACGGCTGAAGCAGAGTTATGTGGGAACAGAGCATATTCTGCTTGGCCTTTTGGAGGAGGGGACGGGCGTGGCAGCCAGGGTTCTGCAGGAGAACGGAGCGAACGAAGAGGAACTGAAGGATATGATCCGGGATTTGATCGCCCCGTCGTCCACAACGCAGGTGCGGGAAAGGGATGGTTATTCTCCGCGGGCGATGGCCATTCTGGAGGAGAGTCACCGGCAGGCGGCCAGATTCCGCTGTATGCAGACCGGGACGGAACATATCCTGCTGGCCCTGATTAAGGAAGGGGAGAATGTGGCGGTCAGGCTGCTCAATACCTGTGGGCTGCAGCCCCAGAAGCTGTATCTGGATACGATCGGGGCGATGGGACTGGATCCGGCTTCCTATAAAGAGGATCTGGTTAAGAAACAGAAGAAAAAAAGCGGTACGGCCACTCTGGAACAGTACAGCCGGGATATGACGGCTCTCGCCGCCGCGGGGAAACTGGATCCGGTAATCGGGCGGGAAGAGGAAATCAGCCGCGTGATCCAGATACTGAGCCGCCGTACCAAGAATAATCCCTGCCTGGTGGGCGAGCCTGGAGTGGGTAAGACAGCCATTGTAGAAGGGCTGGCGGAGCGGATCGTGTCCGGCCAGGTGCCTGATACTGTGAAGGGGAAGCGTGTGCTGACGCTTGACCTGTCCGGCATGATTGCAGGAAGCAAATACAGAGGAGAGTTTGAAGAACGCATTAAAAAGGTGATCCGGGAAGTGACGGAGGCGGGGAATGTCCTTCTG
>USKC01000181.1 GCA_900555195.1 uncultured Lachnospiraceae bacterium | reverse complement strand
CCGGATGCATGAGGGGCATGCGCAAGGCGCCGGAAACAGGCACCAAGAAAGGCAGGGCGCAGCCAAGCAGCCTGTTTGGGCGCAACGTTAATGGTCATATCTCTTGTTTTGGATTCAGATAGATGATAAGATAATAAGGCGGCGGATGCGGGATGAGGGGCAGGCCGCAAAGGATAAAACGATAAGGAGGAATGACATATGATGAAGAAAATTGCAACGACAAAGGCGCCGGCGGCGATTGGACCGTATTCTCAGGCGATTGCAGCAGGTGATTTCCTGTTTGCTTCAGGGCAGATCCCGATCAATCCGGAGAACGGCCAGATAGAAGCACAGGGGATTGAGGAACAGGCGGAACAGGTGATGAAGAACATCGGAGCCATTCTGGAGGAAGCCGGAACGGATTATTCCAAGGTGGTAAAGACCAGCTGCTTCCTTGCGGATATGAAGGATTTTGCCGCATTCAATGGCGTATATGAGAAATATTTCACCGAGAAGCCGGCAAGAAGCTGTGTGGCGGTCAAGGAACTTCCCAAAGCGGTGCTTTGCGAGGTGGAAGTGATCGCCTATCTGGGAGAGTGAGAATGGACGGAAGGGATAATGTTATCCTGATCGGCATGCCCGGTGCCGGCAAGAGCACCGTGGGCGTGGTGCTGGCCAAGCACCTGGGATACCGCTTTGTGGATTCCGACCTGGTCATTCAGGAGACCATCGGAAAACTGCTTCACGAGATCATCACCGAGCGGGGCCTTTCCGGTTTCCTACAGGTGGAAAATGAGATCAATCAAACCATCCGTGCCAGCCGCAGCGTGATCGCCACCGGCGGCAGCGTCATATACGGAAAAGAAGCCATGGAGCATCTGAAACGGATAGGGACCGTCGTATATCTGAAGCTGTCCTGTGAAGAGATCGCCGGAAGGCTCGGAGACCTGAAGAAACGCGGCGTGGCGCTGAAAGAAGGGCAGAGCCTGGAAGGGCTCTATGCGGAACGCGTGCCGCTTTATGAAAAGTATGCGGATCTTGTGATGGAATGCGAAGGCAGACAGATCAGGCAGATCGTTGCGCAGATCGTTGAAATGCTTCCGCAAAAAGAAAATCCCGGACGGCCTCTGTGAAATGTGAATGGAATATGAACGCAATTCCCTTGTTTGTAAACGTTTTCTAGCCTTTTTGTGATTCGGTTGTTTTCCTCATCCGGCGACGGTATAGTAATACTATGAGAGGAATCAACGGTTATGCCGTCTGAAGCGGTATGGAGGGAAAAGGAAAGAAACGGGGGAATTGGATGAGGAAAAGAGGATGGGGTGTCTGGACGGTTCTGCTGTGTCTTACGGCAGCGGTAAACCTGGTTGCATGGAACAGCAAAGCTTTCTGTGACTGGCATGTGGAATATTTGTTCCCGGCTTCTGTGAATCTTTACGGCAGGCTGATGGGCGTTTTTACGTTTTCAGTTGGGGAATGGATGCTTGTGCTCGGCCTGTTTCTCATAGTGGCGGCGGTATTTGTGGCGGCTGCGCGTATCTTTTGGCATGGGGAGCGGATGAAGAAGATCTTCCGCGTTTTTTATCAAGCCTTTGCCTGGATCGCGCTGGCCGTCTTTTTTATTATGACCTATAACTGCTTTATCCTGTACCATGCCTCTGAATTCGATGAAAAATATATGCCGGAGCGGGCCCAGAAAAGTTATACGGATCGGGAACTGGCCATGGTGCGGGATCATATCGTGGAGAACCTGAATACCCTCTCCGAACAGATGGAACGGGATGAGACGGGGTTCCTGGTCTATGGAGAGTCAATTACAGGAACCGCGGTGGCCTCGATGCAGAAGCTGGGAGAGACCTACGATCAGCTGTCCGGATATTATCCGGAGGCAAAGCAGATCCTTTCCTCCGATTTCCTGAGCCAGCAGTATATGATGGGGTATTATTTTCCGTTTTCCATGGAAGCCAACTATAACAGCAGTATGTATGTGGTGAATACGCCTGCCACGGTCTGCCATGAGCTGGCCCATCTGAAAGGGATTATTTATGAAGATGATGCGAATTTCATCGGGTTTCTGGCCTGCATCGAATCGGAAGATCCCTTTTTCCGTTACAGCGGATACATGAGCGTGCTGAACTATGTGGAAAAGGAGTTTAACCGGTCCCGCTCTGATGCGCTGGATAAAAGAACGCATCCGGAAGTGGCCAGAAGCGTGAAGTATGACAACATTTTCCTGACGGATGAAGCCTGGGAAAAGGTGGAGAAAAAGGCAGTGGTGGAGACGGCTGTGGTGAAAGCTGCGTCCAATCAGATGACGGAAAGCCTTTTGAAGGTCAATGGAGTGGAGGATGGGATGAAGAGCTATTCCAGAGTGGTTCAGCTTTTGCTGGAATATTACGATGGAATCCTGTACTTTACGGGGGAGGATGGCACGGCGCTTCCCATCCCCATGCTGGCCGCAGGGGAGGCCCTTATTTCTTCATCTTCGGATTGAAAATCAAAGAAGCGAGGTAACCGAAGATGAGCGCCGCGCTGCATCCGGTTGCGCCGGCTGTAAATCCGCCGGAAAACAGGCCCAGAAAACCGTCCTTATCCACCGCTTCCTTCACCCCCTGAAACAGGGTGTTGCCAAAGCCGAGCAGGGGGACGCTCGCACCCGCGCCCGCGAATTCGACAAATGGCTCGTATATCCCGACGGCGCCGAGAACCGCGCCTGTGCAGACCAGGAGTACCATGATGCGCCCCGGCATCAGTTTGGTCTTTTCCATCAGAATCTGAACCAGGGCGCAGATGAGGCCGCCCGTTAGAAATGCTGTCAAATAATCCATGAAATTCTCCTTTCCGCCTACGGTATGGGTATGACCATAGTATGGACAGAAAAGGAAGAAAATATGAGGGCGGATGTGATGAAACAAGATGAAAAGCCGGGAAAAAGGGACAGAAAAAAGAGGTCAATATAGTGTAAAAAGCGGTCAAAGGAATGGAAGAAAAAAAACGGGCCGCATGCTATTTTGAATATAACGGGTAAAAAGCCATGAAGCAGCCCGCGTCTGCCGCCTTCAGATGCGAAGGGAAGGAAACGGGTTTGGCAGCAGAAAAGGAGGAAGGGTATGTTGATTCAAAGGCTTCACAGCGCGGATGGCTGTGAGTGGAGAATGGCACAAAACGGGACGGGAGAGTCGTTTCCCGCCACGGTTCCCGGCAGTGTTTATCAGGATCTGCTGGATAACGGAAAAATGGAAGATCCCTATTACAGGGACAATGAATTGAAAGCGCTTGAGATCATGCAGAATGATTTTACCTACAGCATGCATTTTAAAGCGGACGAAGGATTCGGCGGCTGCGACAGGGTGCTGCTGCATTTTGACGGGATCGATACCCTGGCGGATATCTATCTGAATGGAACGCTGCTTGGAACGACGGCGAATATGCATCGTATCTGGGAGTATTCCGTCAAGGATCTGCTGCGTGATGAGAATGAACTGAAGGTGGAACTGCATTCCCCCACACGGTTCATCGAAGAGGCATATGAAAAGAGGCCGATTGCGGGCAGCAGCGATGCCATGCGCGGGTTCCCTTACTTGAGAAAGGCGCACTGCATGTTCGGATGGGACTGGGGCCCGCGCCTGCCTGATGCAGGCATCTGGAGAGATGTGAAGCTGCTTGGGATCACACAGGCCCGGCTGGACGGCGTGTATATCACCCAGAAGCATGAGGCGGGGAAAGTAACGCTGCAGCTTCGTGTGGATGTGGATAAGACGGCTGAAGAGAGGATTCTGTCTTTTGGAGAAGACGACGGAAGGCTTGCCGGATACGAATGGCAGGTATGCGTGACGGCTCCGGATGGAAGGACATATACGGGAGGATATATTTCCGGAGCGCCTGAAGGAGATGATACGGTTGAAATCACAGATCCCAAGCTGTGGTGGCCCAACGGTTTTGGAGATCAGCCGCTTTATCAGGTGGAAGTCAGACTGCTTTCCGGAGGAGAAGTGCTGGATACCTGGAGCAAGCGGATCGGCCTTCGCACTATGACGGTACATATTGAGAAGGACGAATACGGCGAATCCTTTGCCCATGAAGTGAACGGCGTTCGGATTTTTGCGATGGGAGGCGACTACATTCCGGAGGATAACATCCTGCCCAGGGTGACGCCGGAGAGAACCTATGATCTGCTCCTTCAGGCGAAGATGGCACATTTCAACTGCATCCGCGTCTGGGGAGGCGGCAATTATCCCTATGATGCGTTCTGGGATGCCTGTGACGAACTGGGCCTTATCGTATGGGAAGATTTCATGTTCGCCTGCGCGGTATACGATCTGACGGAGGAATTCGAGGAGAATATTACGGCGGAATTCATCGACAATATCAAGCGCATCCGTCATCATGCGTCCCTGGGACTGTGGTGCGGCAACAATGAGATGGAAATGTTCGTAGATCAGGGAGAAGGATGGGTGACGCGCCCGAAGGAAAAGAGCGATTATATCAAGATGTATGAGTACATCCTTCCCAAAGTGCTGAAACAATACGATCCCAACACATTCTATTGGCCTGCCAGCCCTTCTTCAGGAGGAAACTTCGACGAGCCGAATGCGGAAGACCGGGGAGACGTGCACTACTGGGATGTATGGCATGGCAATAAGCCCATCACGGAGTACAGGAAGTTCTATTTCCGTTATGTATCGGAGTTCGGTTTCCAGTCCTTCCCGTCCCTGAAGACGGTGGAGACGTTTACAGAACCGGAGGATCGGAATATCTTTTCCTATGTGATGGAAAAGCATCAGAGGAATGCGTCCGCCAACGGAAAGATCATGAACTATATGGAGCAGACCTTCCTTTATCCGTCCGACTTTTCCACCACGCTCTACGCCTCCCAGCTTCTGCAGGCGGAAGCGATCAGATATGGCGTGGAGCATTTCAGGAGAAACCGCGGAAGATGCATGGGAACGGTTATCTGGCAGCTCAATGACTGCTGGCCGGTGGCAAGCTGGGCGTCCATTGATTATTACGGCCGCTGGAAAGCGCTGCATTATTATGCGAAGCGGTTTTTCGCTCCGGTGATGATCTCCTGCGCGGAAGAAGGCGTCCTCACCCAGGATACCAATCCCAATGCGCAGCCTTATGAAGTGAAGAAATCCATCCACCTGTGCGTGGCGAATGAAAGCATGCAGGAGCAGAAGCTGAGAGTGGAATGGGCGCTGCGCGACAGCCATTCAGGCATCCTGCGCCAGGGGCAGGAGATGGTTACGGTTCCGGCACTTTCCTCTGTTTGGCTGGAGAAACAGGACTGCATGGATGCCCGCTTGTATGAGGACTATGTGAGCTATGAATGTTATGCGGACACAGAAACAGGCGGCACGCCGGAAAACGGTTCGGCAGCCGGGGAGCCCATTTCAAGCGGCTGTGTGATTTTCTGTGCGCCGAAGCAGTATCACTTTGCGGATCCCAAGCTTTCTGTCCGTGTGGAAGGAGACTGGCTGGTTGTGACCGCCCAGGCCTATGCGAGAGGGGTTGAGATCCTCAATGAAGCGGACGATATGCTTTTGTCCGACAACTATTTTGACATGAACGCGGGTGAAAAGCGTGTGAAGATCCTGAAAGGAAAGCCGGAAGGGCTGCATATCAGGAGCGTAATAGACATCCGTTAACTGCGGCCGGCCTGAAGACCTTTCCCTTCGTCCTCCCTCGGGACGGAGGGAAAGGCAGAGGACGGCGCGGAAGAATTTTTGATAAATTGTCCAGGGGAACAGCCGTACTGCTTCTGGAAAACGCGGTAGAAATACCCCAGGTTATGGAAACCGCATTCCTGGCATACGTCGATGATTTCCATCCGTTTGTCCACGAGCAGAGTGGCAGCCAGTTCCATCCGGCGCAGATTGACGAACTGTGTAGGCGTCATCTTCAGATAGCGCTGAAACGAGCGCGTCAGATATTCCTGGGAAAGGTTTGCCAGTTCGATCAGCCTGGGAAGGCCCGCAACAAAATTTTCCGGCTTTTCCATCTGGGAGACGAGCCCGGAGAGCCAGGCGGGCAGAGGGCTTGCTTGAGCCGTGGGCAGGGCGGAAAGAAACTGATAGAGAAAGTAGGGCAGTACGGATAAAAGGTACTGCTTTCTTTTTACCCCTTTTTCCAGGGAGCCGATGCGCAGCATCTTTTCCCGGATGTCAGACAGAGCCGGTTCCCTCAGGGTCAGCTGAGGACAGAGATTGGGTTGGGTAAAGAGGGAGCTGGAACAGTCAAGCAGCCTGCAGATATGGTCAAAATGAACCGGAAGAAAAGAAACGTTAATTAATTCCAGGTCATATTGATTGAGAAAATCATAGCCATGTCTGTCAGAGGGACGGATGAGCACAAAGGAGCCTTCTGACAGAAGCGTGGAACTCCCGTTGATGCGATGGATCCCCTTTCCTTTATTGATCAGAAAGAATTCATAAAAGGTATGCGTATGCAGCGGATAGGTCTCGCGTATGCTGAACTGATGCTGGAAACCGGAA
>USKC01000180.1 GCA_900555195.1 uncultured Lachnospiraceae bacterium | reverse complement strand
GGTGAGGCGCTGGTACAGAATGAGGAAACCCTGCAGGAGAACAGAGGAAAGACGGCCTGGAGTCCGGGGGCTTCCACGAAAGCCTTCCTGGCAGATGATAAGGAACTGGAAGCGATTTTCCGCCGCACCTACGGAGAAAGCAAGCGGGAGCGGGCCCGGGCCCGTCAGATGGAGCGGCAGCCGGAAGGGGCGCCGCTGCGCCGGATAAAGCAGCAGACCTGGGAGAAGAGAGAGCCGGAGGAAGAGTATCTTCTGGTGGACGGCTATAATGTGATCTTTTCCTGGGATGAATTAAAAGAACTGTCCCGAACGAATATGGATGGAGCCAGACACCGGCTCATGGACATTCTATGCAATTATCAGGGATTTAAGCAGAACCATGTGATCCTGGTATTTGATGCTTATAAGGTAGAAGGCCACAGCTGCGAGGTACAAAAATACCACAATATCCACGTGGTTTACACAAAGGAAGCGGAGACTGCCGATCAGTATATTGAAAAGACGGTCCATGAACTGGGAAAGAAATACCGGGTTACGGTGGCCACTTCAGACGGCCTGGAGCAGGTGATCATTCTGGGACAGGGCGGCCTGCGGATGTCGGCGGCAGAGCTGAAAGAGGAAATCGAGAGAATCAGCCGGGATATCCGGGAGACTTATCTGGAACATCTGCCCAGGAAGCGGAGGCTTCTGTTTCAGGATGTGGATGAAGAGACGGCGGCGCAGATTTCTTCGCTTCCCGAGGAAAATGGCCCAGAAGAGGGAAAAACAGAATAACAGAACTTTTTTACTGTGGGATCCTGTGGTATAATGTCTGCGAAGCAGACATTATACCAGCGCCGGTTCGCGTCGAGCAAAGCGAGACAAATACCCTGGCGAACCATGCGCATCCCCTGGAGGGATGCCATGGCTTCGGAGAAGTCATGGTATCATGCAGTCAGAAGCATTCTTGCTACGGCAATGATTGCTTTCCGTATCCTCTTTGCGGTAGGCGTACATTCTACAACTGCCATTTCTCCGGCCTTGTCTGCAACTAAAATATTGCAGTTAGAAGCTATCGGCAATTCCATAAGTAAAGAGATTGCGTGTTGTGCGGTATCTGCTTTTTCAAGCAAATATCGTACAATAAAGCAAGAATTAAAACCTGCCTGTATTTTGTCAAGGCTTGTCATTACAAAAGTCATAGCAACAGCCAAACCATGTTCATTTAGACCTTCTTCACCATTGATGAAAGAGGAAGTCGTAAGATTAAATCTATTTCCGTTTAATGGAGCATATATTTCACTTTTGCTCCCATTTCTCAAATACGGCGGCAAATCGTTGTTTCTGCCATAAATCACTTGTCCCTCTTTAGAATAGGCAAATGCAGTACACCCTCTAATCTCAACAGGGATATTTTCTTCCAAGTTATACATGCAGCAGCCCATACATAACATCCACGAAACAAATGTATTGTAATCTGCACCTATGGTATCGCTCACGCCTTTTATTTCTGCACAAACCTCTGGGAAATAGTCTTTTAGTATTTTTTCGCTTTGTTTTCCATGTTCAAGCTGGAACTTATCGAGGTGTAATGGAAAAGACATTTGGCACTTCTGAAAAATCTTTCCCCGCTTAACCCCCATTTGATAATGATCGCCTTTTAACCGCAAGTGGTACATGAGTTGTTCTCCTTCTCTTTCCTTATAGCAATCCATACTTCTGAATGTCCACTGACAGGTGTTTCCTCACAAACGGGATACACTTCTATGTCCGGAAGGCCGGCATATTCATAGCCCGAAAATGGAAGCCACTCCGTATAAAACCTTCTAAAAATACTTTGCACATTCTCTTTGAAACAACCGTTATTTTCAAATACAGCCCATGTAGCCGCTGGTATTTCAAATGCGAACATACCATTGGGAACAGGCGCATCCGTAGCAACTGCGATGTAATAGAAAAAACTTTTGGGATTTTCATATACACTTACGCCCAATATCCCCTGCGGGGATTGATTTGATAAACTGCATATTTCAGAAAATAGATTGCTGCTTAAAACAGATTGCCAAAATGGAGGAATATTCTTCTGATTTTCTTCCATGTCCGTAGACAACGGAATACGAACCCCCACAATCCTCATAGATGGTTTTTCTGCGATGTGATATGGCATGGCATTCCCTCCTGTAACTTGAACTGAAAAATAAATTGCCGGATAAGCGTTTAGCGTACTTCCCATGTTTTTTGCTGCGGCTGGAGAAATGTTATGTACGCTCTGAAAAGCACGATTAAATGATGTCGGGGATGTGTACCCATATTTCAAAGCAACGTCTATCACTTTGGCATCTGTTCGCTGTAATTCAAAAGCAGCTTGTGTCATTCTCCTGCGCCGGATATATTCCGACAACGAAATACCTGCTACATAAGAAAATATCCGTTGAAAGTAGAAAACCGAGCGACAGGCAATTTGAGCAGCTTCTTCATAAGACAAATCACCCTCCAAATTGCTTTCTATGTAATCTATTGCAGCACTTAATCTTTTTAACCATTCCATTTATTACTCCTCCTTAACTATAAGCATAAACTCGTAAACGATATTTTTCCTCGCTTTTCATGTCCACTTTTGTAAAATCATTTATAGTATGCTGGAATAAAAAATATGTTGCAAACCTTTTGGGTGAGCAACATTTTTACTGTTATACAAACGGAGAAACGGCATAGCCGAAGCTACGCCGTTTCCCGAAAACAATCTTATTCTTTCTTAAGGATATCATACACCAACCGCAGGCCCAATATCGCGGCAATGAGAAAGCCAATGGCTCCCAGCGCCGGGATGCCGAACAGCTTCCCGTACACATCCGTTGTACAGATCAGGCTGGAACCGATCAGAAGCCCGGCACAGATAATCGCCATGATGAGTTTGTTCACCATGGCGTCGATTTTGGAAAGCGGTTCCTCTGAACCCGTAATCTCCAGATTCTCCTTCGTCTGTCCCTTTACTGTCATTTTCAGGATATCTGCCAGATGCTGCTTCATGATATCCATGAAGTTGATTTCCGGATCCGCTGCAGACAGCACGCCTTCCAGGGTGACCAGCCCCCGTCCCAGCATGGAAACGCCTTCCGGAAGGCCGATATGGTTCCTGTTGGCCAGATCTACCAGCTCCATCAGAAGATTGCCCAGATTGAGCGAGGCGAAATCCATCTTTCCATAACGGGCTGCCATCAGAGCCAGATCATTATACAAAGCGGCATGATCCGGTTTTTGGCGCAGCACCCCTATGGAGAGCACGATATTTTTCAGTTCGTAGATATCCCCGTTGATAAAAGCCTGCATGGCCGCGGTGAACTGTTCCCGATCCCTTGCCGACAGCCTTCCGACCATTCCCAGATCCAGCCAGATAATTTTCCCATCCCGAATCAGAATATTCCCCGGATGGGGATCTGCATGGAAAAAGCCGTCATCCAGAACCTGCTTTGCATAATTTTCAGCCAGCTTCTGTGCGATCTCATGCATATCATATCCCAGGGAACGCAGTTCCTCCTCATGGTCAATGGGAATCCCTTCCACATATTCCATGACCAGAATCCGTGAAGTGGTCAGATGCTTTTCCACAGCAGGGCAGGATATATACGCAATCTCCGCATTCAGTCTGGCAAACTCCTGCAGATGGGATGATTCGATCAAAAAGTCCATCTCCTGCTGAGCTGCTGTCCACATCTATTCAACCAGGATCTTAAAATCAAGCGGATCTCCCAATTCCGGCGCAGCTTCTGCGGGGTCATTCCATGTGCAATATCGTTCTCCTTCAGGACATCAAGCATCTCATGTATTCGGGCATTCGTCTTTTCCATCGGATTCCTTTTCTTCATTTGCTGTACTCTGTGCGCACTCTGCGCCGCCCTTGCCTTCCACGCTGTCCCTGCTTTCCGCCTCTTCCAGACGCCTTCTCAGAAGCGCCCTTTCCTCTGCCGTCATCTCGCCGACGCGATCCGCAATTTTCTCCACCGGCTCTTTTCCCTGAATGTTGGAAGCGGCCTTTTTCACCTTGTCGGAAACATCCCGCTTCAATTCTTCATTCAGGATCTTTCCCTGTTCCACCGTAATCTCACCCTTTTTCACCAGGCCATCTACGATTTCCGCCGATTTTTCTGCCGTAACAGCTATAGCGCCTATGCCTGCAAGGAATATTTTCTTCACTTCCTACCCAATTCACTCATGCTTATTTCCTCCATTTTAGACTTGACTTTTGATGATTCGTCTTTTTCCTACATTCTGCCGCAACATCCGTTGCCTCTTATAGCCCTTACTTTACTTCCGGATGCCCGAAACTACAATGGATATTTCAGGGCCCAGTGCCCAAAATTTGGACATTCCATTATAAAATGCCCAATTTTAGCGCATTTCTTCCAGCAGACGCCCGAGCGCTTCCCGAATCGTTATCCTGCTTACATTTATAAAAAATCTTTGGCCCGTTGTACACGGGAAAAAGAAAAGCGATATACCCTTTTGAAATGGCTACATCGCTTTTCAACCGATTGGAGGCAAATTCTGCATCGACGTTCTTTGCCTCAAAGGTTTTCTATTGCCAAACGGCTACATCAGTCATGGGTATGCAAAAGCCTGTGGGACTGCTCTCCCAAAGGTTTTCCCAGATATTCTTCATATAGCTTCAGGACCTCCGGATTCTCATGGGAGAAACGGATCGGGCGTTTTTCATCCAGCTGATACAGCTTCGGCCCGCGCACATCCGCCATTTCCACGCCGTCTAAGATCGGCTGGCCGCCGCCTCCCACACAGCCGCCGGGACAGGCCATAACTTCCACAAAATCGTACGAAACCTCTCCGCGCAGCAGTTCTTCTATCAATTCCCGCGCATTTCCAAGTCCATTCACCGTGCAGGTTCTGATCGTCCGCTCTCCCAGCTGGAAGGAAGCCTCTTTGCGCCCTTCAAAGCCGCGCACATCGGAGAAAATGTCTGCCGGAGGGTTCACCCCTTCCACACAGTAATAAGCCGTGCGCAGAGCCGCTTCCATCACGCCGCCCGTCACGCCGAATATCACGCCGGCCCCGCTGCTGGCTCCCAGCGGTGAGTCGAAGGCTTCTTCCATCAGGAGCGCCGGTGCGATGTGCTCTGCCCGAATCAGCCGCGCGAATTCGCGGGTCGTAAGAACGATATCCACGTCCGGTATTCCGTTCTCCCGTCCGCCTCCTGCACTGTACATATCCGGCAGCGTCGCTTCTCTCTTCTTGGATACGCAAGGCATGATGGAAATACAGCAGATCTTCTCCGGACTTACGCCGAGCTTCTGTGCGAAATAGGTCTTTGCCACCGCTCCGAACATCTGCTGCGGAGACTTGGCAGTGGAAAGATTGCCCGCCAGCTGCGGGTACTGGGATTTCACAAAACTCACCCAGGCCGGGCAGCACGAGGTGAACATGGGCCATCTCTTCTCCTCCGGATCCGCCAGTCTGGCCAGCAGTTCGCTGCCCTCTTCCATGATGGTCAAATCCGCAGAAAAATTCGTGTCAAAAACATAGTCGAAGCCGATCTTCTTCAGCGCGGCCACCATCCTTCCTTCGGTAGCCATATGGGACGGAAGGCCCAGCGCCTCACCCCAGGCGGTCCTGACCGCAGGAGCGACCTGTACGACCGTAATGATCTCCGGATCCGCCAAAACTTTGAAAATTTTCCCTGTATCGTCCCTTTCCCGAAGCGCCCCCGTAGGACAATGCGTAATGCACTGTCCGCAGACGCTGCAGTCAGATTCCTCTATGGTTCTGTTGCGGGATACATCCACCGTGGTTCTGGAACCGGTATTCTGTACGTCCCAGATGTGAAGCGCCTGTACCTTATCGCAGATCTGCACGCAGCGCATGCATTTGATGCATTTCCCAAAATCCCGGATCAGCGGAAAATCCTTGTTCCAGGGCATTTCCATGATTTCCTTCTTATAAGGAACATCTATGATTCCCAGATCGTTCGACAGCTTCTGCAGGTTACAGTTTCCGCTTCTTACGCAGGTGGCGCAGTTGCTGTTGTGCTGGGACAGGATCAGTTCCACATTGGTCCGGCGCACAGAACGCACTTTCGGGGAATTGGTGTACAGCACCATCCCTTCCTCCACCGGATTGTTGCAGGCAGTGACCAGCTTTACTTTCCCCTGCACTTCCACCACGCAGACCTTGCACGCGCTGATTTCATTGATCCCTTCCAGATAGCACAGATGCGGGATCATGATCCCTGCGGATGCAGCCGCCTTCATGATCGTTGTACCTTCCGGCACGCTGATCCGTTTGTTGTCAATCGTTAATGTTACCATATCGCAGCGCGGCCTCCTTTCAGGTTCCCATACCCATAATGGTCACACCGCAGACAGCGTCCCGCCTCCTGTGCGGCTTCTTCCTTCGTCATGCAGCGTTCGATTTCACAGAAATCACATTTGCGCTCTCCCGCATCCCTCTCTTCCAGATTCACACGGCCGCAGGGCTTCTTATCCGCATAATTGACCTGAGGAATCTCGATGTCGCAGGGGATCACATGATGATATC
>USKC01000179.1 GCA_900555195.1 uncultured Lachnospiraceae bacterium | reverse complement strand
CGCAACTGATTCGTAATCAGTAGGTCGAGGGTTCGAGTCCCTTTTCCAGCTTTATCGTAGGGAAGGGGCTGATTGTATAATCAGCTCTTTTACTTTAGCCTGGGGTGTCCCGCTAAGCGTGGCACCCATTGTTGAACATAACGACGGTCTGGGAATGCGGTATCCGTTGTTTTATCACACACAAAGGAGAGGTTGGAATGAAGGCGTATAAAGACAGGAGCAGAGAGGAACTGCTCACCCTTAAGAATGAGTTGGAAGCGGAGTATAAGCAATTTCAGGAGCTGGGATTGAAGCTGGATATGTCCAGAGGAAAGCCGTCCGCTGAGCAGCTTGATATTTCCATGGGAATGATGGATGTGCTTAGCAGCTCTTCCGATCTGAAGTGCAGGGAAGGGATTGACTGCAGAAACTACGGTGTGATCGACGGAATAGAGGAGGCGAAGGAACTGCTCGCCGAATTGATCGAGGTGCCCGCAGATAAAATCATCATCTACGGCAATTCCAGCCTGAACGTGATGTATGATACCGTCGCACGTTCCATGACACACGGCGTGTGCGGAAGCACTCCCTGGTGCAAGCTCGATAAGGTGAAGTTCCTGTGTCCGGTTCCCGGATATGACCGGCATTTTGCCATTACGGAGTACTTTGGAATCGAGATGATTAACGTGCCCATGACTCCGGAAGGACCGGATATGGACATGGTGGAAAAGCTGGTGGCGGAGGATGCTTCCATTAAGGGGATCTGGTGCGTGCCCAAGTATTCCAATCCGCAGGGAATCACTTATTCGGATGAGACGGTGCGGCGTTTTGCAAGGCTGAAACCGGCGGCAGAGGATTTCCGTATTTATTGGGATAATGCGTATAATGTGCATCATCTGTATGAGGATGACCAGGATACCATCCTTGAGATTCTGGATGAATGTGAGAAGGCCGGCAATCCGGATATGGTATACAAGTTCAGCTCCACATCCAAAATCAGCTTCCCTGGTTCGGGCGTGGCAGCGATCTCAGCTTCCTATCATAACCTGGAGGACATTAAGAAGCAGCTTTCCATTCAGACGATCGGACACGATAAGCTCAATCAGCTGCGTCATGTGAGATTCTTCAAGAACCTGGAAGGCATTCAGGCGCATATGATGAAGCATGCAGCTATTATGCGTCCGAAATTCGAGGCTGTTTTGGAAATTCTGGATCAGGAATTGAGCGGCCTTGAGATCGGTTCCTGGCTGAAGCCTAAGGGAGGGTATTTCATCTCTTTTGATTCGATGGAAGGCTGCGCCAAGGCGATTGTTGCGAAGGCAAAGGAAGCGGGTGTGGTGATGACCGGCGCGGGAGCAACCTATCCCTATGGAAAGGATCCGCATGATTCCAATATCCGTATCGCTCCTTCCTTCCCGCCGATGGAGGAACTGCTTCAGGCGACGAAGCTGTTCGTGCTCTGTGTCAAGCTGGTCAGCATCGATAAGCTGTTGGAGACCATGTAATTCATAAGCGTTCAGATCTATCTGAACGCTTGCTGCAATTCACATATGTAATTAGGCAAGAAAAGGCCGTCCTTTTTGTGCATTCCCTTTTGACAGGATCTGATCTTGGATGAAAGGATGGAGCAGAAGGGCGGCTTTGTTGCAGGCTGTATATGCGCGGGAAACATAGCCGGAGGAAGGACCGGTTGAAGGACAGGCTATCCGGTGAATGGATAGAAAAGACCGCAGAGGGGAAAGGTATAAGCAAAAAAGGACGCAAGGGAGGCGTGTGATATGGAGACAGCCATGTATTATGGAGGCCCGATCATTACAATGCGGAGGGAAGGAGAAACGGTGGAGGCGGTCGTGACGCGGGGCGGAACCATCGGATATGCGGGCACCCTGGAGGGGGCAAAGGATTACTGCAGGAGAGAAGGCTGTGAACAAACGGCGAAGAAGGTGGATCTGAAGGGACATACGCTGATGCCGTCCTTCATCGATCCGCATGGACATATTACTATGGTGGCTCAATATGCGGCGTTTGCGGATCTGACTGCATGCACGGACTTTGCTCAGATTGTGGACACGCTGAAAAAGTACCTGAAGGAAAAGTCGGTTGGAAAAGACGGCATCATTATGGGATTTGGCTATGACCACAATTTCCTGAAGGAACAGAGGCATCCGGATAAGCGCGTATTGGATGAGGTATCGGAGGAAATTCCGATTTTTATTCTTCATACTTCCAGCCATATGGGAGCAGCCAATTCCGCCATGCTCCGGGAAGCTGACGTGGACGAGAATACGCCTGATCCGCAGGGCGGAAGGTTCGGAAGATATCAGGATTCGGGGGAGCCGGATGGGTATGTGGAGGAGGTATCTGCGCTCAGACAGATCTTTGCCGCTGCAGCTTCCAGGATAAAGATGGATTGGGAGGAGCAGTTGGCTGCGGCGCAGAAGGTGTACCTGGAAAATGGGATCACAACCTGCCAGGACGGCGCTTCCGGTCCAGGCGAGGTGGCATTATTCGCGAAAGCTGCGCAGGAAGGAAAGCTGATGCTCGATGTGGTCTCATACCCTGTGCTGGAGAAGGATACAGAAGCGCTGCTGAAGCAATATGAGACCTGTGACGGCAGGTATCAGGGACGGTTTAAGATCGGCGGGGTTAAGATCGTTTTGGACGGTTCCCCTCAGGGCAAAACCGCCTGGTTATCCGCCCCATATGAAGGGGAGGGCACATATTGCGGCTATCCGGCGAAAGCGGATGAAGAAGTATATCTGGATGCGCGGTGGGCGATTGACAGAGGAAAGCAGCTGCTTGCACATTGCAATGGAGACGCGGCTTCCGAACAGTTCCTGGATGCTTACGCCAAAGCGTTTGCGGACAGTGGAAACCAGAAGAAAGAAGAATTGCGTCCGGTAATGATCCACTGTCAGACGGTTCGTGACGACCAGCTGGATCGGATGGTGGATCTTTCCATGATTCCGTCCATGTTTGTGGCGCACACCTACTACTGGGGGGACATCCATCTGAAAAATCTGGGCAGGGAGAGGGGGAGCAGGATCAGTCCGGCCCGTTCTGCCTTTGACAGGGGACTGAAAGTGAATTTCCATCAGGATCCCCTTGTGGTTTGGCCCAAAATGCTGCATACTGTGTGGTGTGCCGTAAACCGTGTCACCAGAAGCGGAGCCCCGATCGGGCCGGAGCAGCGGGTTAGCGTATATGAGGCGCTGCAGGCGGTGACAAAAAATGGGGCATATGCTTACTATGAAGAGGATCAGAAAGGAACCCTGGAGGTGGGAAAGCTCGCGGACATGGTGATATTGAGCGATAACCCGCTTGCTGTGAAGAAGGAAGAGATTCTGAACATCCGGGTTTTGAAGACGATAAAAGAGGGAGTGGTGAGATATCATGAACACTGTGAATCAGGAACGGACAAACGTTTCAGAGAATGAGACGCTGGAACTGCTGATGAAGCGCAAGTCCATGCGGGTTTTTGAGGACAGGCCGGTACCGGATGAGGTGAAGCAAACGCTTCTGAAAGCGTCGCTGCGGGCGGCCACCGCGGGCAATATGACCCTGTATACGATCATTGATGTGACGGATCCGGAATTAAAAAAGACGCTGTCGGTCACCTGTGACAATCAGCCCTTCATAGCTGATGCGCCGCTGGTTCTGATCTACTGTGCGGATTACAGAAGGTGGTATCAGGCCTTCTGCCAGGTTGAGGAAACGGTAAGAAAGCCGTCCTATGGAGATTTCATGCTGGCTGCGGAGGATGCCATCATTGCGGCACAGACGGCGGTGACTGCAGCGGACGCACTGGGGCTTGGAACCTGCTATATCGGGGATATTCTGGAAAACTATGAGAAGCATCGGGAACTTCTTTCCCTTCCGGCATATGTGGTGCCCATCGCCATGCTGGTAGGAGGATATCCTACCCGGCAGCAGCGGGAACGCAGGCAGCTTCCACGCTTTTTAGTATCCGATATCGTATATGAGAATGCGTATGACTGTGAAAAATCAGATCGGATGTTGGATATGCTGAAGGAAAGGGGAGACTGGCAGGGAGACCTGAAAGGGCATCTGAAAGCATTCTGTGCAAGGAAATGGAACTGTGACTTCAGCGAGGAAATGTCCAGGTCGGTCCATAAGATGCTGGAGACCTGGGTGAACGAGGAAGGCGGAAGATGAGATGGCGGGCGGAAATTGTGAGTGCTGCGTGAATTATACATATGACGAGGAAGAGGATTGTTATTTCTGCGAAGTTGACCTGGATGAAGATGAAATGATCCAATTCCTCAGGGCTTCTTTTGATAACTGTCCTTATTTTCAGTTGGAGGATGAATACCGCATTGTGCGTAAGCAGCTCTAGGCGGCATGAGGGGGATGAGAATGGAAGGAACGGACAAGGGCCGGAGTGTGGAGCAGGTTGACGGAAACCTGGTGCTGGAATGCGCGATGCAGGCCGGAGCGATTCTGCTCGCCAATGGGGCGGAAATATCACGGGTGGAAGAGACGGTGACAAGAATGTGCAGTCACTACGGCGTGGAATCGGAGAAGGCGTTTGTGCTGAGCAATGGGCTCTTTATGACTGCCGGAAGTGAAAAGGAAGCCTTTTTTGCCAGAGTACAGCATATCCCCGTGCGGGGAGCGAGGCTGGATCGGGTGACTGCGGTGAATCAGCTTTCCCGGCAGATAGAAGAAGGGTGTTACAGCATAGAAGAGGTGCGCCTTAAGCTGGATGAGATTGAGCGAATGCCTGAAAAAAGTGCGGGAATGAAAATTCTGGCTTCGGGAGTTGGAAGCGGCTGCTTCTGTCTCATGTTCGGCGGAAGCCCGCTGGATTGTGCAGGGGCTTTTATCGCCGGCCTGATATTGTATATCTATGTGTGGAAGATCTATGAACCGCATCTGTCCAAAATTATCGGCAATATCGGGGGCGGCGCGCTGGTAAGCGCGCTGTGCATCCTTCTGCATCAGCTTCATTTGGGGGAGACCATGGATCAAATGATTATCGGAGCAATCATGCCTTTGGTTCCGGGAATTGCCTTTACGAATGGGGTCAGAGATATTGCAGACGGGGATTATATTGCGGGCAGCGTGCGCCTGCTGGATGCGCTGTTGGTATTCGTCTGTATTGCGGCAGGCGTCGGACTGGTCATCACAGCATATCACAAACTGACAGGAGGAATGGTGTTATGATCGTAACCCAGTTTCTGGCAGCGGGATTCGGAACGATTGCCTTCGCCCTTCTGTTCGGCGTCCCGCGCAGATTCTATCCTTACTGCGGCTTAATCGGGGGCGCCGGCTGGCTTCTCTATCGCCTGCTGTCGCCCGGATTGGGAGCAACTTTCGCCACCTTTCTGGCAACTGTTCTGGTCATGCTGCTTTCCAGGTTCTGGGCGGTACGAGAGAAGTGCCCTGTGACCGTTTTCCTGATTTCAGGAATCATCCCCCTCGTCCCGGGGGGCGGCCTGTATTGGGCGGTTTTCTACTTTGTGACGGAACAGGCGTCTAGGGCATCGGAAGCAGGTTTTGCTGCAATAAGGGCCGCTGCAGCGATCGTGCTTGGAATCGTCTGCGTATTTGAGATCCCGCAGAAATTTTTCCGCATCGGTCGAAAAGAGCCTTCTGCCATCCGGCCGGACGCGAAAAAACGCTAAAGCCTAGATTCCTGTTCTGAATACTCAGAACGAAGCTTGCGATTGCGTTTGCGCGTTTTAACCAGCGTGGAAAATTTGTTATAAAACCAGAAGGAATAAACGAGCACCGTATTGATTTTGCCGATGCGTTCCTTGGTTGTCTTCCGGTAAAGGGAGCCGCCGCAGCCGGTGACTTCTCCGGCCCGGATGCAGTTGATGAGATCCGTCTCCGTCTGAACGGTATCAGGGACTTCGGTATAGGCCAGGCCAACACAGTCGGTTTTATGGGAGTCGCTTCCGCCCACGCCGGGCTTATGATATTTGGCAGCAAGGCGGCAGGCCATGGCGTTGGATTCTTCCGCCTCGCAGGCGTTGAATATTTCAATGAAGTCGAACTGTTCCACGATTTTCGGATCCCGCCTGTAGGAGCGTGTGTTGCGGAAACTCATATATTTTTCTCCGCAGGGATGGGCGGGGCCGAGCACACCGCCGTAGGAATGAACGATGGAGATCAGGATATTGATGGGCAGGCCGCGTAACTCCAGAATCCGCAGCTTGACCGTTTCGGGAACGATGACCAAGAAATGCCCTGCGCTGAGCGTGTCGTACTCAATGCCTTTAAATACCAGAAAATCATTGAATTCCTTGTCATTTTTTAGGTGCTTTTTCCAATAACGGTATCCGTTATAGGAATCATGATCCGTGACGACCATTCCTCCGAAGCCTTTGGAGCGAAGAAGCTGTATATATTCCTTCATAGAAACTCTGCTGTCTATGGAACCCTCTTTTACATGGCAGTGCATGTCGATTTTCATATCGTCATACCTCCTTACTGATATTTCTATTTTAGCCTTTTTTGGCTTTTTTGAAAAGTGGAAAAAGTAAAGGGCACAGATAAAATTTGTTGGCACTAAGCCGTTGGACGTATACCCTCTTTG
>USKC01000178.1 GCA_900555195.1 uncultured Lachnospiraceae bacterium | reverse complement strand
TTCCCGGATAATCAAAGGAATACTCATCCTGTCCGTGGTCAGCCCAATATCCACAACCATCATATAGCTTCCTAACTCCCGGCTGTACCAACTGTATTTATAGTCGTCGGTCGTTAAGCCATACGGCCCATATGGATTATCCTCCCTGTCATACCGCATTTCCATACCGTCCAGTTCTATAACAGACAGCAGGGACACATGCTTGTCCGCAAGATACCTTTCCGGCACATCCTTCCTGTTTTCAATCTTTCCATCGACACACAGCTGCGCATAAGCATCCGCCATACGGTCATATAATTCCTGCCGTTCATGCAGGCCGGTAACTCCAATATCCGTCAGGTTAACCCATGTTTCATGTTCCTCTGCCTCCTGCTTGGAACGCTGCCACACGACATGGACACTGGCCGCCGGATAACTGGAAAGAAATTCTTGCGGGTTATATTCCAGTTCCCGCCTGTAAATCTGGTCTGCTGCAAGAATCGTATCCACCGCCCGGTCAATGTCGCTGAAAGAAAGCAGATATATCCAGCCGTGTTCTTTCAAATACCCCTCATTTTCCTGCAAGACCTCATAAATATCGTCCAGGTACAGTTCATGAACTGCGTTTACATAATCGCAGGTTATTTCTCTCCTGTAGAAGCCGGTCTGCGTAGCATCGATTGTGACCGGAACGAGGCGGCTGTTTGCCGTAAAGGACAGTTCCCGATTATCAGCCATAAAACGATATTCCATATTATCGGGATCCTCCTCCACAAGTTCTCTTTCCACCAGATGATAGGGCTCTGCACAAACGGAATCCACATATTCCAGCACCTCGCGCTGGCCGTATATTTCTCCGTCCTTCCCCACACATCCGGTGAAGCAGAAAAAAAGAAAGACTGTCAGAAGTAAAAAGGCAAGAGACTTCGATATCGTTTTCATATCTTGAGAACTCCTTTAAGAATGGCGGCATTTCATAGATGCGGAGACTTTCTTTCCTGTACGTTGATTCGGACACCTGAATTGTAACATACATGAGATTTTTTTTCCATTCGCTTAAAGCCCAAGCGGCTGAATCATTGTAAAGTTTGCAAAAATTACCATCTCAATGTTATGGATAAAATTGAGGATTCCGCCAATAATAACATCAAGATAAGCGACGGAAACAAACGAAAAGCCGAAACGCACACCAAAACCCCCTATGGATGAGCGGACGGCCCGACGCTTGGAGCCGTCCGCTTATCTCACAAATAAGAAGAAAAGGAAACATGATTTACGGAGGTGAAATCAAAGATGGCAAGTTCTAACAGATCTAATAGAGTAGAGGTACCTGAAGCGAAGGCTGCTATGGACCGTTTCAAGACCGAGGTAGCTTCTGAACTGGGCGTAAACCTGAAGGAAGGCTATAACGGCGATCTGACTTCCAGAGAAGCCGGTTCTATCGGCGGAGAAATGGTTCGCAGAATGATCAAGAAGCAGGAAGAGCAGATGAAATAAGTTCCTCAGCAGGAACACTGGATGCTGCCATTCGCACGCATCCGCATGCTCAAATCAAGTCCGCCGCAGGAGAAATCCTTCCGGCGGCAGAAAAGCCCGGCCGCACAAACGGCCGGGCTTTCCATGTTCCCGAACAGATAATCACTCTGTCCGCTTAAATCCCTTGTCTGTATGGTTCATGCATCTTGTCCGGATTTTTTCTCCAATTCCTTCATCAGATACTGAATAATCTCCTTTCGGGTAACGATCCCGATGAATACCTTGTCATCATCCACCACCGGAACGAAATTCTGGCGCATCACCCGATCCAACAGGCCCTCCATGCTCACATTCACATGAACCGCTTTGTTGTCCCTGTTTCTGATCAATTCCATCACGGAGATATCCTCCATCTCGTGAAGTGAGGGAAAATTCTCCTTCTTCAGCTTCCAAAGTACATCCCCTTCCGTAATCGTTCCAATATACCTTCCCTCTCCCGAAAGAAGAGGCACAGCGGAATATCCGTGATATTCCATCTTTTCCAGAACTTGCCTGAGGGAGTCGTCCTCCTCTACATAAGCCACCTCGTTCTTGGGAGTCAGAAAAAATAAAATATTCATATCTCTGTCCTTCTGCTTTTCTATTGATCCTGACCGCAGCCCGGTCTTTTGTCTACCTCGGAAATACCACCTTATCCGCCAGGCTGTCCGCCTCTTCTTTTCCGCACAGCTGTTCCACAATGGCGAGCCCAAACGGAACGGAGCATCCCATTCCTCTTCCGGTGATCACATGGCCATCCACCTCTGCGGCTCCCCCTGTCACCTGTGCCCCATCCAGATGGCTTTCAAAGGATGGATAAGAAGTGGCCCTTCTTCCCTTCAGATATCCTCTATGTCCAAAAATGCTGGGCGCCGCACAGATCGCCGCAACATATTTGCCAGCCTCATAGAACGCATCCAACTGGCGCATCAGCGCTTCTGACTGCTCCAGCCCCTGGGTTCCCTTCAGCCCTCCCGGAAGCACGAGCATATCCAGCTCCCCAAAATCCGTCTCTTCCAATGTCTGTTCCATCTTAACCGTGATTCCATGAGAACCAACCGCTTCCCCTTGATTCTCCACGGAGATCATCTTCACTTCTATTCCTGCCCTCCTGGCCAGGTCCACCACTGTAAGTGCCTCAATTTCTTCATATCCTTCCGCGAAAAAAACGCCTATCTTGCTCATCATTCCACCACTCCTTTGTTGTGTCTTTCATCTGGGCTTATTATATCAAAATCCCTCCTGATATCCAACTAAAAAACTATGACATTTTCTTAAATAAATGTGAAAGAAGGAAACCGGCTGAAGAAGAGGTTTCATCCCCATAAAAAAACCGTAAAAAGTAACCTTGCGTCCGGCATAGAGAGGATGCTCTGAAGAAATATCTGTATTCATGCAGACATTTGTGTTAAGCTGAGAATGACATTTTGTGCCAAGGAAAAAGGAGGCGTCATGATGGAGATCGAAAGAAAATATCTCGTGAACGAAATTCCCTTCCAGCTGGAAGATTATCCGAGCCATTTCATTGAGCAGGGGTATCTGAACGTGCAGCCTGTGGTCCGCGTCCGCAGGGAAGATTCTGCTTTTTATCTGACTTATAAGGGAAAAGGGCTTTTGATGCGTGAAGAATACAATCTGCCACTCACAGAAGAAGCCTATCAGCATCTGATCGCTAAGGCGGATGGGCTGATCATCACCAAGCGCAGATACTTGATCCCCTACCAGAACTATACCATTGAATTGGATGTCTTTCTGGATGCCCTGGCTCCGCTGGTGTTTGCAGAAGTGGAATTTCCTACAGAGCAGGAAGCGCTCGCCTTTGTTCCGCCTGCCTGGTTCGGAAAGGATGTGACCATGGACGGAGCCTACCAGAATTCAGCCTTAAGCCAGCAGGCTTCGGATTCCCTCCCCCATCAGGTATCCCCATAATCAATCATCCCCTTAACAGTATCAGGATCATTTCAAAAAAAGCCCGCAGGCAATATCCCTCCTGTCAGAACAGACAAAATTCGTTCCGACGGAAAGGATGCCTGCGGGCAATTCCATTCCTCTGTTCCAGCTGCCGCCAATCAGCCGCTGATCTGCAGCAGTTTGGCCTTTAACTCGTTCTCCATCCGGCTCATCTCTACTTCCGCTTCCTGGCGCTTCTGCCTGCCTTCCTGCTGAATGCGCATCACTTCGTCCAGCGTGGAAATCAGAGATTCGTTCGTCGCCTTGAGCGTCTCCATATCCACAATTCCCCTCTCGGACTCCTTGGCAGTCTCCAAGGTCGCTGTTTTCAGAGTGGCCGCATTCTTGCGCAGCAGCTCATTGGTCATATCCGTCACCTGTCTCTGGGCGGCGGCCGCCTGCGTGGAATGCTCCACTCCCAACGCCAGAACCATCTGACTCTTCCACAGAGGAATCGTGTTCACCAGCGTGGACTGAATCTTTTCCACCATCAACGTATCATTATTCTGTACCAGCCTGATCTGCGGCGCGGTCTGAATGGAAATCATGCGGGTCAGTTCCAGGTCGTGCAACTTCTTTTCAAAACGGTTACACATCTCATCCAGATCCCTTGCTTCCTGTGCATCCTCCGGAAGTCCGCTCTGCTGTGCCTTCTGGCTGAGCCTGAGCAGTTCCCCTTCCCGCACTTCCTTCAGCTTCTTCTTTCCTGCCAGGATATACATGGAAAGCTCTTTAAAGTACGTTTTATTCAGTTCATACATCTTATCCAGCGTCGCCGCATCCTTCATCAGCTGAACCTGATGCCCTTCCAGCACCTGGCAGATTCTGTTGATGTTGGTCTCCGCTTTGGCATATTTGGCTTTCATGGCCGTTATCTTATTGGAACTTTTCTTAAAGAAGCCAAGAATTCCCCGCTCCTCTTCCGCATCAAAGCTTTTCAGCTCCGTTACCACGCTGCCCAGAAGATCGCCCACTTCTCCAAGATCCTTTGTTTTCACGTTATCCAGGGCTTTTTCCGAGAAATCCGCCATCTTCTTCTGTGCGCCTGCTCCGTACTGCAGCACCAGGTTGGAATTTTTCAGATCGATCTGCTTGGAGAATTCCTCCACCATCTGCTTTTCTTCTACGCTCAGGATGCTGTCATCCCATTCCGGTTCAGCAGGCTTTATCTCCGCTTTAGGCGCCTGTGCGGGCAATGCATTCTCCTGCGGGAGCGGATCCAGGGTCAGCGTAGGGGTTGCGGTAAAATCCAAGAACTCATCACTCATATTTGCCTCTCATTCCGCCGCTTTCGCTGCATCCGCGCCAAGCGGCTCTAAATTTCAGACCGGAAATCACCCGGCCGATTGCTCTGTTCCTATATTTCTAAGACTGGCTTCCTGCCGGACCGTCCATCTTCATTCCTGGCTCTGTCAGCCCCTCCTGGGCCAGCATGGTCTGAAGGACGGATATGTCAGTGGAGACATCCCATGCCGTATCCTCAAACAGGCTGTCCAGCAGTTTCTCAAAAGCGACATTCAGCGTATCTAATGTTTTCTCAATCTCCAATTTCCCGTTTCGGATATTATCTCCCTGAACCGGCTGGCTGTCCAGTTCTTCATAGGCATCGAGCAGCTTCACCGTTGTCGGAAGGTAATAATCCATGAATTTGCGTAAATCATCCGCATATTCGGGGTGTTCCTTCACGCGCTGGAAAATCTTTTCCACAATCGACTGCATATAGGAAATTTTCTGGGAAATCTCCTCACCCGGAATCGCATCATTGCTCTTTTCGATCTTCTCGATATACTCCCTTCCGGTCTTTATCATTTCCTTCACTTCATCAGAAAGCCCTTCGCTTTCTTTCTGGTAAAGGATGCGTTTCTCCTGTTCCTGTTTTTGTCGCAGTTCCAGCTGCTTCTGACTTTCCTGATACTGCATATAGGTTTCATTGCTGACGATCAGGCAGGTCTCCTGTCTGTCCAGATGCCCCTGCTTAAACAGGCCCGACCGGATCATCTTCCGCAGATCGTTTTTCACATATCTCTCATTTTTCCCCACATGCTCAGCCAGTTCTTTCACGCCGCAGTAAGTTCTTCCCTTCAGCGCTTCCACATATTTCTGAAACCGCTTCACCCTTCCAACAATGGAGGTACCCTTGCCTGCCATAACAGCGGCCCCTATCAGAATGACAGTAAGAATGCCGATTGCCGTCACCATGGCGGCTCCCCAGCCTGTTGCCAGTCCCACGGCCAGCAGGATCAGAAGCGTAATTGCACAAATACCTGCGACCACATAGCCGATCGCCATCAGCGCCGTTCCTCCCGCCTGCGCGCCAAAGGTCTTTCCAAAGAAAGGATGCTGCCTCAAGCTGAAACCTCTGTTTTGTCCGGACTGCCATCCAGCGTTACGGTATCCCTGCGGCATTCCGCCTGACCCCTGCCATCCGGAAGCGTTCCCATCGGAGGGGCGGGAGGCCTGCCTTCCCGCGTTCGGCATATTGGATACATTCTGAGGGTTATTCTGTCTGTAAGCGCCCTGGCCGGGTGCCGTATTGTACGGGCCTCCAAATTGTCCGTTCCTTCCGGGCGCAGATGGATCCATGTTGTTCAAGCCCTTGCGGATATTGTTCGTGATATTTTCAAGTCCGTCCACCACGGTCCGGCAGACGTTCTCATTTAATTGTCTGAAATCCCGGGAATTGACCGCGCTGTCCACCATGTCCCGTATGTCTTTTCCCAGATCGGTCCAATCATTATTGCTCATGCTTTCTCATTCCTCTGTTTCTTTCAACTTCCTGCCGCTCTTTTGAGGGGAGGCGAATCAGATATCTGGGTAAATTATATATGATATGCTCATAAAAATCAACGAATGGGGGGAAATGTTTATGTTTCTTTAAAAATTGGGAGGGGGAAGAGTGGCGGGCTGGGGATGGCGGGGATGGCAGCGGGCGCAGGGCAGGCTCATGGCCCTTTGGGCCATGAGCTTTGTGGCTCCCGCCACATATCCGGAGAGACAGAAGGGGCCGGGGACATGCGAGCACGTCCCCGGCCCCTTCTGTCTCTCCGGCTGCCTTGCTTGGTGCTAGGAAAGTCTCCAAATCTCCTCCTTATATTCGCGTATTG
>USKC01000177.1 GCA_900555195.1 uncultured Lachnospiraceae bacterium | reverse complement strand
AATCTTTTCATACGATGTCCAATTAACATGATTATATAAGGGAATGGCGGGAAATACAATTCCTTTGCTGCTGCGGATTAGACCTTCCATTACTGTTCAGCCATCCGAGTTTTAACGCCGACCGGGATGACACCAAAACTCGGGTGGTTGAGCGGTAGCAAATTTTCCATAACGGCAAAAAAAGAAAAAATACGATGGGAAAAGTTAAAAATTTTGCCGATAATGTGTTATACTATACAGTAGATTCGTACAGTTTTTATTCAATATATAACGGAGGAAAGCAGATGCGATACCTTTCGGTTGCTGAAATAGCGAAAAGGTGGAATGTATCGGAACGTAGTGTTAGAAATTATTGTGCGCAGGGACGTGTGATTGGAGCATTTATTACTGGAAAAACCTGGAATATTCCTGAAAATGCCCAAAAGCCGGAACGTTCTAACAAGAGGAAGGAACAGCCGATAACATTGCTGGATATTCTGCAGGGACAAAAAGCGAGTAAATATTCCGGCGGTATTTACCATAAGACACAGATTGACTTAACATACAATTCCAATCATATGGAAGGCAGCCGTTTGACCCACGATCAGACCAGATACATTTTTGAAACCAATACCATTGGAGGGGAAAAGGAAGCTCTCAATGTAGATGATGTGATTGAGACGGTAAACCATTTCCGCTGCGTTGATATGATTATCGATAACGCAAAAGCGGCACTGACTGAAAAGTTTATTAAGGAACTGCATTTGATGTTGAAAAATGGCACCAGCGACTCCGGAAAGGACTGGTTCGCTGTTGGTGATTATAAGAAGATGCCGAACGAAGTGGGAGGTATGGACACTGCTCTTCCGGAAGAGGTTGCCGATAAAATGAAAGCTTTACTGACAGAATACAACAGCAAGAAAGAAAAATCTTTTGAAGATATTCTGGATTTCCATGTGAAGTTTGAAAGAATCCATCCGTTTCAAGACGGTAATGGCCGTGTGGGCAGATTGATTATGTTTAAAGAGTGTTTGAAATATAATATTGTCCCGTTTATTATTGAGGATAATTTGAAACTGTTTTATTATCGTGGATTGAAAGAATGGAATAACGAAAAGGGCTATTTGACAGATACTTGTCTGACGGCACAGGATAAATATAAAGCGTATTTGGATTATTTTAGGATTGCATATTAAGGAAGAAAGAGGCGCAGTGCTATATATAATGTAGGCAACCAATGCCCATGAAAAGGAACGGACGGCGTAACGGTTTGAAACTATCTGAACGGTTGCCGGGCAACAGCCCCAGTGCGACATAGGAGTGTGACATAGTTACACACCAAAGGTTGAACCCCGCGCGCAAAGCGGGTATAATGGGTTCAACGAAACGGGGCGGCAAGCCGCCCGCGTGAATTTGAAAGAAAAGAGGAATATTTCATGTATGATCTGATTATTATCGGTTCCGGGCCTGCAGGCCTGGGCGCTGCTGTATACGGAAGAAGGGCCGGACTGTCCACGCTGGTGATCGAGAAAAATCCCATGAGCGGAGGACAGGTGCTCAATACCTATGAGGTAGATAATTACCTGGGCCTGCCCGGAATGAACGGCTTTGATATGGGGATGAAGTTCCGGGAACACGCGGAGAAGATGGAAGCAAAATTCATGGAAGCGGATGTGAGCGGCATTGAAGACAATGGAGATTATAAGACGGTGCTCACTTCGGAGGGAGAACTGCAGGGCCGTTCTGTGATTATCGCTTCCGGTGCGACCCATAGCCACCTGGGGGTTCCGGGAGAAGAAGAACTGTCCGGAATGGGTGTGTCGTACTGCGCGACCTGCGACGGCGCATTTTTCAGAGGAAAAGATGTGGCCGTTGTGGGAGGCGGGGATGTGGCGGTGGAGGATGCCATTTTCCTGGCCCGTATTTGCCGGAAGGTTTATCTGATCCATCGCAGGGACAGCCTTCGGGCCGCCCGCTCTCTCCAGAAGGCCATGATGGCGATGGAAAATGTGGAGATCTGCTGGGACAGCGTGGTGGAGAGTATCAATGGTGAAGATGGGGTGACGGATATCTCCGTGCGCTCCAAGAAGACGGGAGAACTGGAAAAACTCGAGGTGCAGGGCGTATTTATCGCTGTGGGCATCCGCCCCAATTCGGAACCGTTCGTGGGCAACATCGCTGCAGACGAGAGGGGATATCTGATTGCAGGAGAAGACTGTGCCACAAGCATGCCTGGCGTTTTCGCGGCCGGAGACATCCGTACCAAGAAGCTGCGTCAGATCGTCACGGCGGTGGCGGACGGCGCCAATGCGGTTGAGGGAGCACAGGAGTTTTTAGCAAACCTCCTGTAGGAGTTTTTAACAAACCCCCTGTAGGAGTTCTTAGCAAATCTCTTATAGGCGTTTTTTCCCAGATCTCTCAAGGGAGCTTTGGCGAAATTTCTGAAAAATGGATTGCGTTTATTTAACATTTGTTAAAAAATATTATATAAATGTTGAGAAAGTGAAAAAGTTCAAAAAATGTTCATAATTGGGGGAAAGGAGAGAGAATCTCCTTTTTCCCTTATTTTATGCGGGTTTGCGGGGGTATTTGAAAGCGCTTGCGGGATTGTGCGAAGGTTGACAAAAGGAAAGTCGGGTGTTATAGTTGTTCTTGGATGTAATAATTCCGTAACAAATGTAACAGTTGAAGTAAAAGTTGGACGAAAGAAACCTTGATTTCATTCTCCACATGATTTACACAGATGGGAGCAGACATGAAATATACACGGGTAAGAGCTGTGACCTGTGCGCTGACCGCGTCAGTGCTGCTTTTAGGTTCAGCCGCACACGCAAATGCATCGAGTGTATCGTTTGATCTTCCGGCAGCGGGCGTTGGGCTCGTTCTGGATGAAGGAAGTTCCCTTTCAAGTGTACAGGAAGAAGCGAAGCAGAGCGAGAAAGCCGCTGAAACTGTTGCACAGGCGCAGGAGACGCCGGTGGTGACCACGCAGGATATTGAATCCGGAGTCACCGGGGCTGGCGAATCGGTCATTGATGTGAATGTCGTTGACCATGTGCAGGAGCAGCAGGTGGAAGAAGCCATTTCCAACGGTGTTGGAGTGGCAAGCGTCCTGAGTACGGAGCCGGCATCAGAACCTGTGAAGGAAAATGATACGGTGCCTCTCTCAGCGGGAGAAGAAGCGGCGGTAAGCGTGCAGCCTTCTTTGGCAGACATCGGAGTGCGGACATCAGAGAATACAATCGTAGAACCTGTAGACCTGAAGGAAACGCAGACGGTAAATGATACAGAACGTATGACGGAATCCGCTGTAGAAGTTGCAGCGGCAGATCAGACCACTTCTGAACAGGGGGACGAAAGCAAGGAAGCGTCCACCGCAGGTGAGAAAAACAGTCAGGAAGAGCCTGAGGTAGAAGAAAGTTCTTCTTCGGAGAGTTCGACAGAGACGTCCAGCACGACGGAATCTTCCAGCGCGGCGGAGACGCCCAGCACGCCCGAATCTTCCAGTGTAGCGGAGACGCCGAGCACGCCCGAATCTTCCAGCGCAGCGGAGACGCCCAGCACTCCTGAGTCATCCAGCGTGGCGGAAACGCCCAGCACTCCTGAATCGTCCAGTGCAGCGGAAACACCGAGTGTTCCTGAATCGTCCAGTGAGTCTGAGTCGAGCGCTTCAGAAACTGTGACACAGCTGCCTGCTGAATCGACACAGACGGAGAGCCAGACGCAGACAACTCCGACGGAGAGCGCATCTGAGACGGCAAGCCAGACACAGGCGACGGAAACCGCTTCGGCAGAAACACCTTCAGCAGCGAGCGCAGAAGCTTCTCATACAGTAGAAAACAGCGTTGGAAGCGATGTGGCAGAATTCGCGGTACAGTTTGTTGGTAATCCATATGTATATGGAGGGACGAGCCTCACGAACGGGGCGGATTGTTCCGGATTCGTAATGAGCGTTTATGAGAACTTCGGTGTATCCCTTCCTCATTCTTCTTCGGCAGATAGGAATGTGGGCGTGGATGTAGGCGGTCTGGAGAATGCTCAGCCAGGAGATATTGTTTGCTACAGCGGACATGTGGGAATTTATATTGGAAACAATCAGATCGTACATGCCAGCACGGCGAGCACGGGAATTAAGATTTCTGATGCGGATTACAGAACGCCGGTGGCAGTAAGAAGAATATTTGAATAATGGAAGAGAAGGCCGGTGCGCAATGCATCGGCCTTTTTATTCGATAGGAAATTTCATTTCCTATCGAATAAAAAAAGACGTTGATGCGCACTCGCGCGTAATGTAGATGTTGCCTGGCGGCAACCGCGCTCGGCGCGAGTGTGCGCCTTGGCGCACACTTTTTTAATGAAAAGTTTTGAAAAAATGGCGGAAAGAAACGCATCTAGGCATCCTGGCGGATGGGGAAATAGATGCTGTAGGGCTCATATCCCACCTCGTAGAGAGGAATGAATCGGATCCCCCGTTCCTGCCCCTGCGTGCGGAAGGTGGATTTCCAGCTGCCCCATTCCCGCTCATTGTCATGGACGAGAATTTGTTCCGGATGAGAAGCGTCCGGAACATGGAGCATCCGTTCCTCCTCGCATAGTCCGGCCAGAACGACAGGACCGTAGAGGAACGCCGTCATATCGCCGCGATCCGGGAGAGGACAGGCTGTTACCGCCCTTGGAAGCTCGATCCGGATCACATCCCCTGCTTTCCATGTGCGGGAGATGGGAACGAAACGGGCGCCTTCGCCGCCGGAATAGACCTCCTGCTGGTTGACCAAAATATGGGCTGTGCCGCGCATCCATGCGGGAATGCGGATCATGAGCGTCATCTCCACTTCCTGCGGGACATCGATTTGCAGGCAGGGAACGAGACAGTCGGGATTGGAAGGATACTTGCGGGTGTCCTCCAGAACGGACTGCCTGGCGGAAGAATCGCTGGAAAGATGGCGGCTTCCTGTCAGCGGATCCGTTTTTTGCAGCAGGCTTACCGGAACGCCGTTCACTTCCGTCCGCATCTGGCTGTCCAGATATTGGCAGATGTACAGCGTGTTCTGACGCTGATGGTAGATCCCTCTGTTCAAGGCGGCATTGGCCTGGACGAGGGTGCCATGGCAGCAGAAAAAGTCCCCTGTTTTGCTGGACCATCCCTTTCTTCCGCCTGCCTGCATGGGAAGAAAGTAGGTGAGCAGCCCTTCAGAAGGGTAGGGGCTGGTAAAGCCATGGGACAGGGTGCTGTGCCAGTATCCCTGTGCCATGATGCCGTTGTAGAGCAGTTTTTCCTGGTAATCCAGATATGCAGGATCCCCGGTCTGACGGAACAGGAAACCGGCCAGCCGCATCATGTTATAGACTGTGCAGTGCTCCTGACCTTTCTGGCCCAGGCGGGCGGAAAGTTTCTTCATGGGAGACCAGATCTCTCCGCAGGTCTGCCCGCCGGTGGCATAGCAGCCCCGTTCGGTAACCGCCAGCCGCCAGTAATTTTCCACGATGCGCCGCCATTTCTCTTCCCCAGTCACTTCATAGGAGAGCGCACAGCCGATGATCTCGGGAATGGTGGTGTTGGCGTGCATGTTGGTGAGCACATCTTCCCCGCGAAGCAGGGCATCGAACAGCCTGCCCCGATAGTAGCGCTCCATCAGTTCACGGTAGCGCGGATTGCCTGTAATGCCGTACAGCTGCGCCCAGATCTCCAGCATGCCCCCTGTTTCAAAATCCAGAATATCATCGAATTCTTCCCTGCTGTACTTCCCACTCCATTCATAGAACCAATCCGCAAAACGTTCCGCGATCTGAAGAGCCAGTTCGCTGCCGGCGAGGGAATACATGTCCAGAAGTCCCATGAATACCTTATGAATGGTGTAGTGCGGGGCCCAGACCTGCTTTCCGGCAGCAATGCGGTACAGATATTTTTCCGGAATGGGGCCAACCCATCTTCCTCCGTTTTCCTTCTGGCATTCCGCAAGTTCGGCCACGATCGCGTCTGCCTTTGCCCGAATCTGCTCATCGCCGGTTTCCTGATAGTGCATGGCAGCTGCGGAGAGCCAATGACCAAGGAAATGCCCCCTTAACTGGCAGGTGGGAAATTCCCAGCCTTTGTGGATTCCCTCCGGCATGTCAGAAAATGTATCTCTGCCCGCTTCCAGATTAAAATTCAGCAGCAGGAAACGATTTTCCAGATGCATCATATAGTTCAGATTGTCTTCCTCGCGCTGCAGCAGCACAGGATCCAGCAGCTTGGTATTTCTGCCGTTGATTTCCCGGAGCGGAGCGCCCTGATATTCCATACTGCCGTTTTGCGGCTTTCTGTCCTTTTCGTTCATCCTTATCCCTTCCTTCCTTTTTAATATCCCGCGCTTTTCACAAACGGAAGAATTTGCGGGAACGTCAGCTATTATTATATTCCTGTCCCATACAGGAAGGAATGTACAGACAGGTATTAAATATGTATATTCTGGAAAAAGACAGCTATCCCCTCGCAGCGCAGGAGGGCAGCGGGCCAAATAGTATCAATCTGAGCAATAAAGCGCATTTTATGGTTAGACAGGATGAAGAGAAAGGAGTATGATAAAAAAGAAAAGTGCCGGAACGTTCAGACACAACAGTCAGAAGAAAGGGGTTTAA
>USKC01000176.1 GCA_900555195.1 uncultured Lachnospiraceae bacterium | reverse complement strand
TAATATCGCCCGGCCAGAACGTCTGCCCATTTATCCGTTCCAGGCTCTTCCAGGCGCTCTGCGGGGACAGGCCGCTCGACGCATCATCCCCATTTGTATCATCCACATAATAAATCCTTCTTTCTTCCATAACTCCCTCCGCTGTAAACCATCCACACTATCTGCAGTATCCGGTCTCCATATCCACCACATTGCGCAGCGGCTGCCCTTCCTGGAAGCGTCTCAGATTCTCTGCAAAAATATCCGCGATCTGTTCCAGGGTTTCCGGAAGGGAATATCCGCCGGATATGTGAGGCGTGATGAGCGCGTTTGGAGCACTCCAAAGCGGATGATCTGCCGGAAGGGGTTCCGGATCCGTCACGTCCAGCGCCGCACCTGCGATTTTGCCTGCATACAGCGCATCGCTCAGGGCATCCGTATCCACGGCGCTGCCGCGCCCCACATTCAGTACGATGGCATTGGAAGACAGAAGCCCGATCCGCTCACGGCTCAGCACATGGCGTGTGGCCGTATTGCCGGGAAGGCTCAATGCCACCACATCCATATCCGGCAAGAGGCGCTCCAATTCTTCCATTCCATATAATTCCTCCACGCAGTCAGGCTTTGCACCCACATGGCGCTTAATTCCCACCGTATAACAGCCCAGCGCCTTCATCTTGGATGCAAATGTGCTTCCAATATCTCCTAACCCAATTACCAGTACTCGGGTTTTCTGCACCACGCCCACATGGCCTTCATTTTTCCATTCTCTTCGCTGCTGATTGGCATAATATAGATGCAGTTTCTTACGCAGCATGAACAGGCAGGCAATCATGTGTTCCGAAATCGCCAGCCCATACGCTCCAGTGGCATTGGTCAGAACCGCTCCTTCCGGAAGCACTCCGGGCTCGCAGTATCCTTCTGTCCCTGCATTATTCAGCTGGATCCACTGTAATTTCCCGGCCCAAGCCGCCTGGTTCGGCCGGGCCAGATTTCCGAGGATCACGTCCGCGTCCGCAATCACATCCTCTGTAATTTCCTCTTTCGGGCAGAAAATCAATTCTTCCGGGTTTTTTGCCGCCGCCATGAGCGCCGCTTTCTGCTTCTCCGTAAACGGAGGCGTCACAATTATTTTCATCTTACCTCACATTCCGCCGCTTTTACGGCAGCCGCACAACCAGCAGCTGCGAAAGTGGCCTGCTCTCAGCAATTTTCACAAACCTGCCTCTTTTCAAGCTGCTCCAGCATAGCCCGCACGTTCTCTTCTATCTCCCCCTTAAAAATGGCAGAGCCAGCCACAATAATATTCGCTCCCGCTTCCAAAACCACATCCACATTGTCTTTCGTGATTCCACCGTCCACCTCGACATCAACCTGTGCGCCGCATTCCCGAATCATCTGCGCCGCCTCCCGTATCCTTTCCGTGGATTCCGGAATATATTTCTGTCCGCCAAACCCAGGTTCCACGGTCATAACGAGCAGCATATCTATTTTGTTGAGATATTTTTCCACTTCCCGAACCGGCGTGGAAGGCTTGATGGACAGCCCCGCCTTTCTTCCCAGACTATGAATCCAATCCAGCGTCTCTTCCACATTGCTGCATGCTTCCAGATGAATGGTGATGATATCCGCCCCGCTCTTGGCGAAATCGGCCACATACCTGATCGGCTCTTCCACCATCAGATGAACGTCAAACGTGACATTCGTAACCTTCCTGAGAGAGGCGACAACGCACATCCCGAAAGAGATGGATGGTACAAACATGCCGTCCATGATATCAATGTGCAGATATTTCGCCCCCGCCTTTTCAACCCGTTCAATCTGCTCTCCCAACTTGGCACAGTCTGCTGCCAGGATGGATGGTGATAATATGTTCATTGCTCCCTCTCAATCTGCCGGTTCCCCGACGCCCATTTTTATCCTGAAATGAACATCTGCCGGCTCCTATCCTCCGGTCAAACACCCTACAGCAAGCCATGAAACATCAGGCTTGCCGCAGCTTTTACACAACGGCGCAAAGTCCGCAGGTATTTGACCCTCACAGCAGCCGTCGGCGCGGAAACCCGACATGCACATCCTTTTCATGTGTCCGCTTGACTTGCTGCCTGCAGGAATAGAAGCCGGCAGGTTCCATCTCAACGCTCTTTCCTTGCCTACTTCACAAAATCTTTCACTTTTGCGTAGATGCCATCTCCATCCAGTCCGTACTTGGCAACCAGGGCCGCGGCGGAACCGGATTCTCCGAAGATGTCATTCATTCCGATTCTCAGAACCGGCACAGGCGCTTTGGCGGCCAATGCTTCGCATACCGCGCCGCCCAGTCCGCCGATCACGGAATGCTCTTCTGCGGTTACAACCTTTCCGGTCTTCTTCGCAGAAGCAGCGATCAGTTCTTCATCCAGAGGCTTGATTGTATGAATGTTGATCACTTCTGCACTGATTCCATCTGCAGCGAGTTTTTCCGCCGCTTCCAGGGCAGAGGACACGCAAATGCCTGTAGCCACGATCGTCACATCGCTTCCTTCACGCAAAAGCACGCCTTTTCCGATCTCAAACTGATAGTCTTCTCTGTCATTAATCACCGGAACCGCTGCACGTCCGAAGCGCAGATATACAGGTCCCTCATATTCAATCGCCGCTTTTACCGCAGCTCTTGCTTCCACAGCATCACTGGGGTTGATGACCACCATTCCTGGGATCACGCGCATCAGGGCCAGATCTTCCAGGCACTGATGAGATGCGCCGTCCTCGCCCACCGTGATTCCTGCATGGGTGGCGCCGATCTTCACATTCAGATGCGGATATCCGATGGAATTGCGCACCTGTTCATACGCGCGGCCCGCCGCAAACATAGCGAAGGAAGATGCAAACGGGATCTTGCCTACCGTAGCCAGCCCGGCCGCGATTCCCATCATATCCGCTTCCGCGATACCGCAGTCGATATGGCGATCCGGAAATGCCTTCTGGAAGGTATTCGTTTTGGTGGCATTGGCCAGATCTGCGTCCAGAACCACCAGATCGGGGTACTGCGCCCCGAATTCGGCAAGCGCCTTGCCGTAAGCTTCTCTTGTCGCGATCTTCTGAACATTCTTTACTTCTGACATAACGCTTCACCTACTTTCTCTAAATCCGCCATAGCGATGGCATACTGTTCGTCATTGGGGGCAGTTCCGTGCCAGGCCACATTTCCTTCCATGAAGGATACGCCCTTTCCTTTCAGGCTGTGTGCGATGATGGCGGTGGGCATGCCCTTGGTGCTGCGGGCCTCTGCGAATGCAGCGCGCAGCGCGTCAAAATCATGGGCATCCACATTGATTACATGGAAATTAAACGCTTCAAACTTCTTATCGATCGGGTAAGGGGAGCATACCTCATCAATCGCCCCGTCGATCTGAAGCCCGTTATTGTCCACGATCACAACCAGGTTGTCCAGCTTATGGAAACCGGCGAACATGGAAGCTTCCCATACCTGTCCTTCTTCAATCTCTCCGTCGCCCAGAAGCGTATAAACGCGGAAATCTTTCTTATCCAGCTTTCCGCCCAGAGCCATGCCGACTGCGGCAGATATGCCCTGTCCCAGGGAACCTGTTGACATGTCCACACCAGGCACATGCTGCAGGCAGGGATGTCCCTGAAGATAAGATCCAAGCTTACGCAGCGTAACCAGATCTTCCACCGGGAAATATCCCCTGTGAGCCAGAGTGGAATACAGGCCGGGAGCTGTATGCCCTTTGGAGAGCACAAAACGGTCACGATCCGGATCCTTCGGGTTCTTCGGATCAATATTCATTTCCTCAAAATAGAGATAAGTAAAAATATCCGCAGCAGATAGGGATCCGCCCGGATGGCCGGCCTTCGCGCTATGCACGGCGGTCACGATCCCTTTGCGGATCTCATTCGCCATTTTGGCGAGTTCAAGGTTCTCCATACATATTCCTCCGTTTTCCTTTTAAATCAGGGGCCGGCGCTCCGTCCAGCGGTGCCGGCTCCTGTTTTACCTACAGTTTACTCTATTTGTCCCCTGTTTGTCCATAGTAAGCATTCGCCCCATGCTTTCTGTAATAATGCTTGTCCTGCAGTTCCTGCGGGGCGGGCTGGATGCGGGGATTGATGGTCTCCGCACGGTACGCCATTTTAGCCACTTCTTCCAGAACGACTGCATTGTGAACTGCCTCATGGGCGTCTTTTCCCCAGGCAAACGGTCCGTGATTCTTGCACAGTACCGCAGGGACAGCCTTCGGATCCTTTCCCATCGCCCGGAATTCGTTTACGATCAGATGACCGGTATTCTCTTCATATGCATCCTCTATCTCTTCCTTGGTCAGGCACCTGAGGCAGGGAACCTCTCCGTAAATGTAATCCGCATGGGTGGTGCCATAGCAGGGAATTCCCCTGCCCGCCTGGGCCCAGCTGGTCGCATAGGGAGAATGGGTATGCACAATTCCTCCCACCTCAGGGAAAGCCTTATACAATTCCACATGTGTGGCGGTATCGGAGGAAGGATTATAACGGCCTTCCACCTTATTCCCATTCAAATCCACAATCACCATATCTTCCGGCGTCAGCTTATCATAGTCCACGCCGCTGGGCTTGATCGCAAACAGGCCGGATTCGCGGTCGATTTCGCTCACATTTCCCCAGGTAAAGGTAACCAGTCCATATTTGGGCAGAAGCATGTTCGCTTCATATACTCTTTTTTTCAGTTCCTCTAACATATGTACCCGCCTTTCTATCAGATCAAACTCTCTACGGCTGCCTTTTCAATCGGAAGCCCTGCCGCATAACGCTGCACAAACACATTGAATCCTTCCACATCCTTCGCATCCGGCTCCAGCGTCACGCCTTCCTGGCCGGCAAATACCGCGCGCTCCAGGAATGCAGCAAGGCTCTCGCCTTCCTCCTTATGCAGCATGTAGGACGCCAGAATCGCAATTCCCCATGCGCCGCCTTCTCCTGCCGTCTCCATCACGGTAACGGGCGCGTTGACCGCAGCTGCCAGGATCTTCTGCCCCACTTCCTTTGTCTTGAACAAGCCGCCATGTCCCATCAGCCTGTCGATCTGCACGCCTTCTTCCTTCAGCAGGATATCCAGTCCGGTCTTCAGGGCGCCAAGGGCGGTGAACAGATGTACCCGCATGAAATTGGCCAGGTTGAACTTGCTTTCCGGGTTTCTCACGAACAACGGACGGCCTTCTTCAAATCCGGTGATGTGCTCGCCGGAGAAATAGTTATAAGCCAGCAGCCCGCCGCAGTCCGGATCTCCTTCCAGCGCCTTGCGGTACAGAGTTCCGAACAGATCGTTACGATCCACATTCATGCCAAAGGCCTGGGTGAACTCCTCGAACAGATTGATCCAGGCATTCAGATCAGACGTGCAGTTATTGCAGTGAACCATGGCCACAGCGCTGCCGTCCGGCGTGGTCACCATATCGATCTCCGGATGCACTTCTTTCAGTTCCTTCTCCAGCACCACCATGGCGAATACGCTGGTTCCTGCGGATACATTGCCCGTACGCTGCGCTACGCTGTTGGTGGCCGTCATACCGGTTCCTGCATCTCCTTCCGGAGGGCACATCGGAACTCCCGCCTTAAGTTTTCCGCTCGGGTCCAGGAGTTGCGCACCTTCTTCCGTCAATACTCCGGCATTTTCTCCTGCCACAAGGACTTCCGGAAGAATCTCTTTTAATTTCCACGGATATCCTTTGTCCGCAACAAGTTCATCAAATTTGGAAATCATTGTTTCATTGTAATTTTTCGTTTCGATGTCAATCGGGAACATACCGGAAGCTTCTCCTACTCCCAGAACCTTGCTTCCGCAAAGTTTCCAGTGCACATAGCCCGCCAGAGTCGTAAGATATGTAATCTCTTTCACATGCTCTTCCCCATTGAGAACCGCCTGATAAAGATGCGCGATACTCCATCTCTGAGGAATATGATAGTTAAATTCCTCTGTAAGTTTTTCTGATGCTTCCTCTGTCATGGTATTTCTCCACGTTCTGAATGGCACAAGAAGTTCTCCGTCTTTGTCAAACGCCATATAACCGTGCATCATAGCACTGAACCCAATGGCTCCAATGGTTTCCAATTCAATTCCATACTTGCTCTTCACATCCTCGGCCATCTTCCGGTAGCTGTCTTTAAGCCCGGTCCAGATATCATCCAGACTATAAGTCCAGATATTGTTCTCCAGCCGGTTTTCCCAGTCATGACTTCCGGATGCAATCGGAGCATTGTCCTCCCCTACGAGGATCGCCTTGATCCTTGTGGAACCAAATTCAATCCCAAGCGCTGTTTTCCCGTTTTCAATTGCACTTTTTACACTGTTCATTTCCATTTGATCTCCTCCTGCTGTGGACCCAAGGCCCTCAGAATTCTATCTGAAGGCTGCTTCGTTCCATCTTAATTCATTTTTAAAGTTACGGATATTGGTATTGGCATCTATATAAACAGCCTCAATTCCCATAGCATCTGCCCAATCTCCCATCTGCTGTGCGGTCAGATCATATGAGAACGCTGTGTGATGGGCTCCGCCTGCCAGAATCCACGCCTCGGCGCCTACCGGAAGATTCGGTTTCGGAGTCCAGAACGCAGTGGCAACCGGAAGCTTCGGCATCGGCTTTTCCGCCTTCTTCACATCCACCTCATTGATAATCAGACGGAACCAGATCGGAA
>USKC01000175.1 GCA_900555195.1 uncultured Lachnospiraceae bacterium | reverse complement strand
AGGCCTGCGTTTCCAGTCTCTTCTGACGATTGAAGAGGACTTGAATACCTTTAAACCCAACATCATCAAGGGGTATGATGTGAACGAGGATTATACAGAGTATACCATCCATCTGCGCGAGGGAATGAAGTGGTCCAACGGCGATGACTTCACCACGGACGACTGGATGTTCTGGTATGAGGACGTGCTGATGAATACGGATATCAACCCTTCTGTGGACATCTCTTACTGCGCGAACGGCGTTCCTATGGTTTATGAACAGGTAGATCCCTATACCCTTATTATCCGCTTTGAAACCACGAACCCGTCCTTTGAAATCGTGATGGCCCGTTATTCCACGAGCATCATCCGTACCTTCTTCGCGCCGAAGAATTATTTGTCCCAGTACCACATCAAATATAACCCGGATGCGGACGCCCTGGCAAAGGAAGAAGGCTATGAATCCTGGATTCTCTGCTTCCAGGCTCATATCGACAATTCCCAGACAGGCCTGGATACCGAAGCGCCGGATGTATATCCTTGGGTATTGGATCGGATCGACGAGAACGGAAACAAGTTCTTTACCCGTAACCCTTATTATTATGTGGTAGACCAGGAAGGCAATCAGTTGCCTTATATCGACGAGCAGGAAGCGTTGATCGTGCAGGATAAGGATGTGCGTAACCTGAAGCTGATTAGCGGAGAGATCCACGCCGCAGGCGAGAACCCGCTGCCGGTATCCGACTACACCATGCTGAAGGAAAACGAGGCGGAAGGCGATTATACGGTATATCTGTTTGAGAATACCAGAGGCAGCGACTGCGCGTTCACCTTCAACCTTACTAGCACGGATGAGAATTTGAGAGAGATCTTCAACAACGTGAAGTTCCGTCAGGCTATGAGCCTTGCTCTGGATCGCAACACCATCAACGAGACGCTCTATTATGGAAGAGGAACCGTAATGCAGGCGACCGCGTCCGCGAACACCTCCTTCATGAAGGATGAGTTCATGACCGCTTATACGGAATACGATGTGGATCAGGCGAACGCCCTTCTGGACGAGTGCGGATATGAATGGAATGATTCCCATACCGTGCGTATTATGCCCAATGGCGAAGAATTCAATATCACCCTGGAGACGATCGAAGAGTTCGTGCCTGTGGCTGAGATGGCATGCGAGTACTGGAACGCGGTAGGTGTAAAGGTTACCCTGAAGCAGCAGGAGCGCACCTACTATCTGGAGAGAGGAGTCGCCAATGAGAGACAGATGCAGGCGTTCACTCTGGACAGCGTAGGTGAATTCAACTTGAGAAGTTCTTCCTTCAGCCGCCTGCGTCCGGGCAATGCGTTTGACGACCTGGAATTCATGCAGTTGTACAAGGATTGGTGGGACAGCAATGGAGCAAACGGAGAAGAGCCGCCGGCAGAGATTCAGCAGCTGCGTGATGACTGCCTGAGATTCGGCACGCTGGCATCGGATGATCCAGAATACGCGACCCTGGGTGAGAGCATCCTGCAGAGGATCAGCGACCAGTGCTGGATGATCGGCGTATCCGTATCTCCGAGACTGGTAATCATCAGCAACAGACTGGGCAATACGCCTACGGAAGGCACCTTCGCGAACGACTACAACTTCTGGAAGCCTTACCGCGGCGACACCTGGTACTTCAAGTATTGACAAGTCTGAGGACGAAGTAGTAATGCTGCAGAAAAAGCGGCGATAAGAGTAAGTCCGCAGAGATATATGCGGAAAAAGCAGTTATATGCGGAAACCGTCCCGCCGGTTCCTGGCGGGACGGTTGGCGACCCGTTGCAAACGGACGGCAGCGCGCCCATTTTGGGCGGCGCTGCCCCGGTAAAGCGGGAGGGAATGAGGGGCCTTCCGCTTTCGGGCTCTTTCCGGAGGGGCTGCGCTGTCCCAAAAAGAAAAAGGAGGGATAAGAGGGAATGGGAAAATACATTCTGAAACGTTTTATCTATATGATCGTCCTTCTGGCAATCATGTCTGTATTCGCGTTCGTCGTGATTCAGCTGCCGCCGGGCGATTATCTGACGTCCTACATTTCCAACCTGCAGCAGCAGATGGGTAATGTGGACGCATCCGTAGTGGAAAGCCTGCGTCAGCAGTATGGCATGGACAAGCCTATGTGGCAGCAGTACTTCTTCTGGATGGCCAACATGTTCCGGGGGGAATTCGGCGAATCTTTCCAGTGGAAGCAGCCGGTGAGGGATCTGATCGCCACCCGTATGCCGATGACGATCGTACTTTCCGTGATCACCCTGCTCTTTGCTTATGCGGTAGCGATTCCCATCGGTATCTATTCGGCCAGGCACCAGTATTCCATCGGTGATTACCTGGCGTCGATCCTGGGCTTTGTGGGCTTGGCTACTCCCAGTTTTTTCCTGGCCCTGATATTGATGTACTACAGCAACCGACATTTTGGCCTCAGCGTAGGCGGCTTCTTTTCTCCGGAATTCCAGAACGCTCCGTGGAGCTTGGCGAAGCTGTGGGATCTGTGCAAGCATCTTCCTATCCCGGTCATTGTAATCGGGCTTGCCAGCATGGCCCAGGTAATCCGTATCCTGCGCGCCACGCTGCTGGATGAGCTGAAGAAGCCCTATGTGGTGGCGGCGAGGGCCAGAGGCCTGAAGGAAAACAAGATGATCTACAAGTATCCGGTGCGCGTGGCTCTAAACCCGATCATCAGTTCCATTGGAAGCATCCTGCCCGGCATCGTGTCCGGCGCCACGGTAACGGCGATCGTGCTGGACATTCCGACGGTCGGTTCGCTACTGTATAACGCGCTCCTGTCGCAGGATATGTATCTGGCCGGGACGAGCGTCCTGATGCTGACGGCGATCACCATTGTGGGAACCTTCCTTTCCGATATCCTGTTGGTAGTGGTAGATCCCAGAATTCGGCTGCAGTAGAGGAAAGGAGAAGAAGGGGACATGTTTAAGAAGAAGAAAAAACAACAGCTTGCCGGGGAAGACGCAATGTACATGGAAGGCCAGGGCAAGCTGATCTGGAGAAAATTCAAAAAACACAAGCTGGCGATGGTGGGTTTTGTTATCCTGGTGATCCTCTATACGCTGGGGATTTTCAGCGAGTTCTTCGCTACCCAGGATACCGCCAAAAGAAGCACCACGGCTATCAGCATGGCACCCACCAAGATCCATTTTGTGGACGAGGAGGGGAATTTCTCCCTGAGGCCTTTTGTTTATGGCAAGAAGATGGAAGAGGATCCGGTGACCTGGAGGAAGTATTATGTGGAGGATACTTCCCAGAAGCACTACCTGCAGTTTTTCTATCACGGCGATCCTTATAAGCTGCTTGGCTTCATTCCGGGAGACATTCATTTCTTTGGTACGCCGGAGGAAGATGTGTTTTTCCCGTTCGGTACGGACGCTTCGGGACGCTGCTTGTACTCAAGAGTTATGAGCGCGCTGCGGATTTCCTTAAGTACCGGCCTTGTGGGCGTATTCTTTACCTTCATTTTGGGATGCCTGTTCGGAGGTATCTCCGGTTATTACGGAGGGGTTGCTGATACGGTTATTCAGCGAATTATTGAATTCCTGATGTCCATGCCCAGCATTCCGCTGTGGATGTCCCTGGCGGCGGCGTTGCCGAGCACCTGGTCGTCCCTGCAGACCTATTTTGCGATCACTATCATCCTTTCTCTGATCGGCTGGACTTCTCTGGCCAGGGTAGTGAGAGGAAAGCTGCTGGAGCTGCGCAACGAGGATTTCGTTACGGCGGCGCGTGTATCGGGCGCTACGGACGGATACATTATTTCAAGGCATTTGCTACCGTCCTTTACCAGTTACCTGATCGTAAACGTGACGCTGGCTATTCCCAACATGATCCTGTCAGAGACGTCCTTAAGCTTCCTGGGAATCGGGCTTTCCGCTCCCATCGTCAGTCTTGGCGTGCTCCTGCAGGATGCGCAGAGCATCAGTACCATATCCATGTATCCCTGGATGATGATCCCTGGCTTGTTCGTGGTTATCGCTGTGTTGGCGTTCAACTTCGTGGGAGACGGCCTGAGAGATGCGGCGGATCCGTATAAATAGGAGGAGGGTTAACGATGAATGATTATATTTTACAGGTAAAAAACCTGAAAACCTATTTCAGTATGGAGAACGGCACTCTAAAGGCTGTGGATGATATGAGCTTTTCCCTGAAAAGGAACGAGACGATCGGCATCATCGGGGAATCCGGCTGCGGAAAGAGCGTGACAGCCCATTCCATCCTGCGCACGGTGCAGCATCCTGGCAAGACGCTGGGAGGGGAAATCCTCTATGACGATGGAAACGGGCCAGTGGATCTGGTGAAATATGCGCCGGATAGTAAAGAGATACGAAAGCTGCGCGGCAAGGATATTTCCATGATCTTCCAGGAGCCTATGGCAAGCCTGTCTCCGGTATACACCATCGGGGCACAGATGATGGAAGCGGTGATGGTGCATCAGGAGAAGAAGGATAAAAAAGCGGCGAAAGAGATGTGCATGGAGATGCTGAAAGCGGTGGGAATGCCGAACCCGGAGCAAAAATTCGTCTCCTATCCGCATCAGATGTCCGGCGGCCAGTGCCAGAGGGCGATGATCGCTCTGGCCATGGTAAACCGCCCCAAGATCCTGATCGCGGACGAGCCTACCACCGCCTTGGATGTGACGGTGCAGGCGCAGATTACCGATCTGATGAAGCATTTCCAGAAGGAATACAACATGTCGATCATCTACATCACTCACGATATGGGGGTTATCGCGGAAATGGCGGATACCATCGCGGTGATGTATCTGGGCCGCGTGGTGGAGAGCGGGTCGGCGAAGACGATTTTCAAAAACCCGATCCATCCGTATACTCAGGGGCTGCTGCGCTCCATGCCGGTATTGGGACAGAAGACAGGAGATAAGCTGAACGCGATCGAAGGAAACGTTCCTGTCCCGCTTGATCCGCCGGAGGAATGCGGTTTCTGTTCCCGCTGTCTGGAGCGGTCGGAGGAATGCAGCAAAGGTGTGCCTCCCTATATCGAGGTGGAACCCGGTCATTTCGTAAGGTGCTTCCATCATCAGAAGATATAAGGAGCGCCATATGAAAAAGAAAACATGCTGTACGGCAGCGGAAGGGAGAGACAAATGCCGGAAGTGGAAAAAAAAGAAAAGCCGTTGCTTGAAATTACCGGGCTGAAGAAATATTATCCTATTGAAAAGGGCATCACCAAGAAGCAGGTCGGCCTGGTAAAGGCGGTGGATGATGTTACCCTGTCGATTAAGAAGAACGAAGTGCTGGGGGTGGTCGGGGAATCCGGCTGCGGCAAGACGACGCTGGGGAGGACGATCCTGCGCATTCTGGAACCTACCGACGGGACGGTAAAGTTCAATTTCGACGGGAAGGAAATCGACTTTACAGCTCTAGGGAAAAAAGAACTGCGGGCGATGCGGCGATATATCCAGATGATTTTCCAGAACCCTTATACGTCCCTGAATTCCAGGATGACGATTTTTGATATCGTGGCGGAACCCATGCGGCTGGCGAAATATACGGAGGATGAGATCACTGACCGGGTGCGCGACTTGATCAGCAAGGTAGGCCTAGAAGTAAAGCATCTGAACAGATATCCTCACGCGTTCAGCGGCGGCCAGAGACAGAGGATCGGCATCGCCAGGGCGCTGGCACTGGGGCCGAAGTTTGTCGTGGCGGACGAAGCAGTATCTGCACTGGATGTGTCCATCCAGGCGCAGATACTGAACCTGCTGCAGGAACTGAAGGAAGAATACGATCTTACATATATGTTTATCGCCCATAACCTGAGCGTTGTGGAGCATATCTCAGATCGGGTATGCGTGATGTACCTGGGAAGAGTGGTGGAACTGGCGGAGACGGAGGAACTGTTCTATCATCCGAAGCATCCGTATACGGAGGCTCTGATGTCCGCCATTCCCATCGCGGATCCCACAGTAAAGAACGAGCGCATCATGCTTCCGGGCGAGGTTGGGAACGCGGCGAATCTGCCTACGGGCTGCTGTTTCCATCCCAGATGCAAGTACGCGCAGGAGTGCTGTAAGAAAGAATGCCCTTCCCTGAAAGAGGCAGCGCCGGGCCATTTCGTCGCCTGTCATTTTGCGGACGAACTGAAGCTGGACGGCATAGGGGAATTGAAAATAAAAAATCATAATTAAACGGAGGAAGCGGGGAAATGAGCAAGAAGGTAAATGTCAAAGTAGATGCCAAAACGTCCCTTGGCACGCAGGAGCATCTGTGGAGATGGATCGGGTATGACGAATGCAATTATACCTATATTCCGGAAGGAATCGAGCTCCTTAAGAAGTTCGCAGCGCTGGGGGATGCGCCGTACTATTTCCGGACCCATTTCATGTTCTGTACGGGAAACTGCCACGGAACATATAAATTCGGCTCCACCAACATCTACTGGGAGGATGCGGAAGGTAATCCTGTTTATGATTTTACCTATTATGATAAGATCGTAGACGCCTATATGGAGACTGGAAACAAGCCTTTTATTGAACTGGGCTTTATGCCCAAGGCTCTGGTGGATACCAATTATCTGACGCCTGTGAACGGAAACTGGGATTCCTATAATCAGTACAAAGAGGTAGGCTGGACCTGCCCTCCGAAGGATTATGATAAATGGCATGATTTCATTAAGGCGGTTGCGTCCCACCTGGTGGAAAAATACGGGGC
>USKC01000174.1 GCA_900555195.1 uncultured Lachnospiraceae bacterium | reverse complement strand
CGTTCTGCGCTGACGTTGGTCTCGTTGAGGATCAGCAGCTGGAACAATTCATCGATCTCCTTCTGGTACTTCTCGTTAAAGCTTTGGGAGGCAATATTCCATCCGCCGGTATCCATCAGCAGCGGATCCATGATCATATCATAATAATTCCTGTATTCCGGCCTCGGATTTTTTATAAAACGGTACCGATCCGTGCCGAAGACGCTCTTTTTCAGGGAGTCGTTCAGCTCCTCGATCTGCTGCGATACCGACTCGATATTGGACTTGATCTTGGCTATAAAGTCGTCTCGGAACTGATCGTAAGCTTTCTGCCTGGAGTCCCGGATCTTCTCCACATACTCCGGGAGCTTGATCCCTTCCAGTTCATCGAGCTCCCTGTCAAAATGCTGGTTGCTCTCCAGTTCAATGTCATACGGCATCTTATAAGCGCTGTTATAGGCGGCGCGCTTCTGAGTTCTCTCTTTTCTGAGCCGATCGCGCCGGATCTCAGTCTGTTTCATGCTGGCATAGAAACGTTCCCGCAAGGAATGGGTGAATTCTCCCGGCTGCGTGCGCACCTCCTGGAAACGGGGTTCCCCGTTCTCCTGTATCCAGTCCATGTCAAACCGCTCATCAATCCGGTTCTGAATGGCCGCGATATTCGCGATGCTCTCCGGAAGCTTTTCCTTTTCTATCCCTTCCAATTCCGTCTGCAGGCGTTCGTTTTTCTTATCCAGCTTATGCCAGGCGCTTTCCTTGTTTTCCCTCTCCTCCTTCAGGCGGCTGATCTCACAGTTCATCCGCTCCAGATATGTAAAATCAAGAAGAGCGTACTCTTCCTGCACCTTCCCGCGCTCCTTTTGGAGCTCTTCAAGCGTTCCCCCCATCCCAGCCGCCTTTTCATGCTGTGCGGCTTCGTAATCACTTAAAGCCTCTGTTTCGGAGGCGGCCTTTATGAGGCGGTGCGCCTCCCCGACCTGTGCATACAGCACCTGCTGCCCTTCCAGTTCCTTCCTGTACCGCTCCAGCATCAATTCCATTGAGCGGCGTCCAATGAAAGGCGTGGCGTACCTGGACGGATTCAGCTTCCGGCTCACATATCCTTTGTAGAGCATGCAGCTTTTCGTGATAGCTGTCTGATAGCGGTTCAATTCTTCCGCCCGTTCGCATTTCATGACATTTCCCAGAAGGTAGTCCGCATAGAGCCTCGCATCTTCGTCCTCCGTCTCGATTTCCTCAGAGAGCGAACCAGGCAGCGGCTCCTTATGGAAATTCTTCCGAAGCTTCCCTATGTCCACAAGGCCCGCGTCATAGATGGCGTTCTCCTTTTTCTCCCGGTCATAAATGCGCAATGCATCCTCATAATGCTTCTCCGGCACCAGAAGGTAAAATTTCTGCCGATCCAGATACCCTTCGATGGCATCCCTCCATGCAGGATCCCGGATTTCAAGGAGATCCGCCAGCACAGACACCTGCACCGCCTTTTTCTGCGCCGCAAAGAGCTCCTCCTCCAACAGGCGCTTCAATGCGGTCACCTGCCGGGGAAAAGGTTTGATCCCTTTTTCCAGGTTCCGGATGTTTCCTTTCAGCTCCTCCATGTCGTTTCGGATCTGCTCCGCCCGGTTTTTTAGTTCGATCCGGTATTCGTTCAGTTCATTCTTAAGCGCCCCAAGGCCGGCGGCAGCCTCCCGGAAGGGAAACTCTGCTATTCGTTTCTCCGTCACGCCGCGCATGTCCTCCACGAGCCTAGCATACTTCTCCCCGGGCTCATATCCCGCTTTTCCCGCAAGAGCAAGCGCCCTGCCCCATTCATCCGCATAGCCCTGCAGATGAAGCAGCGCGTCCCGAAATCCCTGTTCCAAGCCCTGTATCTGTTCTCCCAGTTTCTCCAGCTTCTCCCGCAGCTGTTTTTCCCTCTGGACAATATCGGAGCCTCTGTACTCTTCCTCCAGCTTCTCGTACTCAGCCTTCAGCTTTTCCGCTTCCCCCTTCAGGAAAACCATCTCTTCCTGCTGCTGCACGATCTGCGCCCGCTTCTCTTCCGCCTGTGCCTTGAGCGCGCGCTCCTGTTCCTCATACTCTTCCTGCTCCGCACGGATCACAATATAGCTCTGCTGGATGAACCGATTCTTCTCTTTCTCATAATTCTGGTGGATGTCGCGTATCTCCTTCAGGTATCCGATCCGCTCCTGGGCTTTTCTCGCGTCCTCTTCCAGGTTCTTATACTGGCGGATATCACTCTGCATCTGCTCCACGTTGATGTTGTTCTTCACATCGCAGATGGACTCCGTGATGAACTTCTCTATATCGGAAATGGGTGAAAAAGGCACCGCCTTTTTCAGCAGAACGCGGTATTTACTCTTCATCTGCCCGAATTTGCCAAGCGTCACTTCCTGATACCGCTTATTCGTATCATAAAATTCATACAGGCTGTTTTTCTTCTTCCCGTAGACGCGGGCAAAATAGGCCCTCAGGCCAGCAATGTCAAAAGGCGTATTGCTCCCCTCATCCACAAACCGGTTCTCCGGAATCCCATCCGCATGCAACATAAACCACTTATAGTCAAAGTTCTGATCCTTATAGCAGTCACAGACGATCCCCACCGTAAAGTTTTTTTGCTTCTGCGTATCCTCAAACTCCAGCGCAACATAGCTGGAAAAACGCTCGTTCCTCAGATAACGGAATCCGGTAGCTCCATCGTCCCCCATTTCCCCAAAAAGGTAGCTCTTGAGCGTCCGGGCGGATTTTTCATTCGCCGCTTTATTAAAAAAACCGCCTCCTGTATCTCCCAGCAGCACTAGCTGCAGGGCGTCGATGATCGTGGATTTTCCGGCGGCCGTTTTGCCGGTCAGGAAATTGATCATCTCAAATTCTATCATTTCCATTTCATAATGATGCCAGTGGATCAGCAGCATCCTCTTCAGCTTCTTCATCCTCTCCTGTCTCCTCTTCATCAATCAGCTGGTACATATTGCTGATCCGTTCGTTTGTGACGATAAACAGAATCGTGGGAAGGATCAAAAGCCGGGTATCCGCCGCCTCCCATGCCCCTTCCACCTTCTCAATAATCCGGAAACGCTGCAGGATGCGCAGGGAATCCCGCAGCGTATTATTGGGCAATTTCTTCTTTATGACCCCCAGGGAAATCATCTTGTGCACAAGATCCCCGGTGCTGGTGAAAATATCACTGGAAAGCGAAAGCTTCTCCCTCTCTTCCTCATAGATCAACCGCAGCACATAGATCATCAGCGTCGTGGCCTTGTCGAATTTATAGCGGTTGGACTCATACCCGCTAGAGAGCCAGATCACGCCGTAGTTGCTGTCCCTCTCCAGGCTGAATCCGGCAAATTCCAGATATTCCCGGAACAAATCGAAGTTCCGCTCCACAAAAATATATTCCGGGTTCGTGCGGTTCATATGATCCGCAAAATCATAGCTACCCTGCAGAAGGTAAGTGTGCGCCAACAGGGAATTCACGATTCGCCTGAAGCTTTCCTGCTCCGTCATAGTAAGCTTTTCAAATCTCTCCTCAATCATTCTCCCTGCCCTTCTTTCTCATAAACCTCACCTGCGGAAGGCTGTATCCCTGCCGATCCACATTTCCTTCCCCAAATTTCACTGAATAAAACGCGCTCTTCTCCCTTCCGCGCAGCGTACCAAGCAGAAAAAGAATGAAGTGCTCCGCCTGTTCCATGGTCACATCCTCTGTCCCGAATTCCTGCTTTGCCCCGAACAGCCCTTCTATATAGGCGTCTATCCTCCGGTCGCTGTACTGCCTGCGCACGTCTTCCAGGAAGCTTTCAACCAGCTGCGGCCGCTCTTCCTTCTTTTCCAATGCCAGCGGTTTCCCCTCTGTCTTGACCGTGCGCTTCGCCCTGCTGTACAGGGATTGCATATCCGCGTAGGAATGCCTGTATGCTTCCAGCGAAGCGTCCATTCTCCGGAAAACAGATTCTTCATGGGAGCGCTGCAGGATCGCGGCCAGCTTTCCCTTTGCGCTCCGATCCGCATTCATCTGGTAGCGGATCCGGTCAATGGACGCATTGGTATATTCCACATGCTTCTTGTCGATATCTGCAATCATGCCCTCAATATTCTCATAGGTATCCGCCACATAACTGATCATGCGGAGCGTCTCGTCCCGTCCTTCTTCCGCGTCCGCAAACACATGCCTGGAAACACCCTGTTCCACAATGTCCGAAAGGATACGTTCATCCAAGAGCCATTCATTTAAGGTGGAAAGAATCGAATATTTAAACCGCGGGACAGAATCAATCGTCTTTAACGGATAATAGATTGTATCCACGATCTGCTCTTTATATCTGTCAAAATGCTCATATAAGAGCTCATTGACATCCATGCTGTCACCGATACGCTGATAATAACGTTTGATATTATTGAAAAGGAGCTTCAGTTCATCCACCAGGCGCGCGGTGTTCTGGTAGGCCGCTGACAATGCCTGATAAAGATATTCATGATTTTCCTCAGAATTCCTGAGCGCCGCATAGGTCGCGTAAACATAGCTATTATATTCCCGCACTCTGTCAGAGGACAGGTCGTACAGCAGATTGATGACCTCAATGGCATAGTCCGGAATCGCGATGTTCTCGTCAAAGGAGCCTCTTTCGTATTCCAATTCCAGCCAACCAGTATCGCGAAGCCTCCTGATCAGCAGATGCGCCTTGCCAGACAGCCCCTCGCCGCTTCCGACCGCCACGCCCATCTCTTCCTCTTCTTCCGTAAAGTCCGCATTCAGCATACCCGTCTCCAGCGAATCCACCAGCATGGAGACGAGATCCTCCCTCCGGATGACCAATTCCGTCTTAAAAGCCTGCCTGAGAACAAAAAGCGCCTCCACATACAGTTCTTTCTTGGCTGAGGTCAGAATGCTGAAAAAGCGATCCGGTATCCGTTCAAATAAATTCAATGCTTATCACCTTATTGTCTTTCTTCAAAGCAAAGACTGCACATATGCCGTTACATGAATATTATAGGGAAAGGACGCTCAGCATGCAACTACCCCTCCCCGAATCCGGCATATAGCGTAAAATAAATATATCCCAAATGTTAAAAACTCTCCGGCACCAAAGCCAGCTTATTGACCGGCTCATGTACCCTGGCAAGGGAGTCATACACGGCAAGCACATCCTCTGGCTCCCAGGTGCGCATGGAAAATTCATCAATCACGCCCTTACCGACGCTTACAACCGTTCAGAGCGATCGGAACGGTTATCCCTGCCCTTCTTCATAATACTGCGCCTGTGCGCGCCACATCTGATAATATTTTCCCTCTTCTTGGGCCAGCAGTTCCTCATGCGTTCCTCTCTGTACCAGCTCTCCTTCATGAAGCACCAGGATTTCATCGCAGAAACGGCAGGAGGACAGTCGATGTGAGATAAAAACTGCGGTTTTCTCTCCAATCAGCTTATGGAACGTGCTGTAAACCTCATATTCGGAAATGGGAGCCAGGGCGGCCGTGGGTTCATCGAGCACCACGCTTCCTGCTGACAGCGACCCTGCCAGAGCGCGCAGCACAATAAACAGATAGGAGGTTCCCAGAAGCAGGCCCGACGCTGCACCATCAGTCATTCCGGCCCGTGCCTCCAGGCGGCTCTCCCCCTCTACCATTTTATCCTCTTTTTCCTCCCGCAGAGCGGCCTTGATTAAAGGCTGGGCCTGATAGATGCGGATATCCTTTCCTTCCTTATAAGTGATCCCTCCCCACAGCAGATAGTTGCTCCTGCTGCTCTCTTCGTCGTATTCACTCCGAAGCGTTTCTTCGGCGCTTCGGGTGTTTTTTTCAAACCACGCGGCAAAACAGGTAATCGCGGCAGCGAACACAATAAACACATACAGGCTCCGGTGCTGCCATAGCTTTCCCTCCGCCAGGATGGGCCATAGGAGCAGGGCAGAGATGCAAAGACCGATCAGCGCGACAATCAGCCGCTGGAACTGTGGGATCATGAAATATGCGCCGCATCCCCAGTTATAATCGTTTCGGATCTTCGCACGCATGGCCGCCGCTTCCTGGCTGTCCGCCTGTTCGTAATCCAGCTTCATGGTCTTCTCGGTGAATTCCCATTCGGACAGTTCGTTGCAGTTCTCAATATGCGGCCAGATACAGAATTTCAATTTGCCCCGGGCTGCTTTCAACATAAAAATCAGAGTCACGCCCACAAGCGTCACCGGAAACAGATCTGCAAAGGAGAGGCCCCGTTCCAACCCATCCACAAACAGATACAGCAAAATCATGGGGCCAAAGGGAAGCAGCGCCTCACAGACCGCCCAAAACACTGCCATCACAAGGGCAGCAGGTTCATGCCGCCACATAGAACCGAGCGCGCGGGTCAGCATTTGAAATCCCGTTTTTTTCACAGAGGAGCCTTTTGCAGAGGTTGTTTTTGCAGATTTTTTCTCTGCGGTAGTCATTCCGATCATACTGCCGCTCCTTCCTGTGACGCATCGCGCACCTTGGAGGCGGATAAGGCCTCCCCTTTCTTGTAATAATGGCTCTGTACCGCATACATCTCCGCGTATTCCGGGCAGGAGAGGAGCAGTTCTTCATGACTTCCGCTCGCCTTCACCCTGACGTTTTCCAGGTAAATCACTCTGCTGCAGAAGCGGGTGCTGGCCAGTCTGTGGGAAATGTAGATGGAGGTTTTCTCCCCGGAGAGAGAATGGAACAGCTCATACGTCTCGCTCTCT
>USKC01000173.1 GCA_900555195.1 uncultured Lachnospiraceae bacterium | reverse complement strand
TGCGGGCATGCTGGATGCTGATCCTACGGCCGGAGCCGCATATTTCCCGGCGGTTACGCTGGAACTGTACCGCAGATATCCCTATGGAGAGGCAAACACAGACGTATCTGCATGGGCGCTTGCGGAAAGCCAGACATGGACTGCGGAGCAGATAAAGGGGGCATATGAAGGGCAGGGCCTGAATGCGTCCGGAGGCTGGCTGGATAGCCATGAGTTTGTATTTGAGGAAAAGGAGATCTATGCCCCGAACGGAGCCAAGTACGAATATGAGGTGCGTGAGGTGAAGACCACCGAAGGGGCCTATGAGACCTGGATAGCAAAAGGAAGCGTGCAGAAAGGAACGGAAGGCGAGCAGATAAAAGGAACTCCTGCAACACCGGTTCAGACCCAAGACAAGGCTTCCTGGTATGTGGCCTTCCCGGCAGAGAATGAAAAGCTGTATGCGCAGGAAAATGCGGGCGTTGCCGTCACATTCCTGAACAAGCCAAAGGCAGTTCCGGATAGGATTGCGCTGAAAGGCTCTAAGGAATGGGAAGATTTGGCAGACCTGTATGGGACAAGACCGAAGGACAGCGCGGAGATAGCGGGCTGGTTTAAACTGTACCGGCGTACGGAGGCGCCGCATGGCGGAAGCGCGATTGAAGAAGAGGTTCCGGAAGGAAGCTATACCATAAACTGGACACTCGGGTCTGACAATACATGGACGTATGAAGTGAGCGGTACGAACGGCGGACTGGAGCGGAATGCCTCCAATGATATGCCGTGGATTTATATCATGAAAGAGACTGTGCCTGCGGATAGCCCTTATACGCCTTCCCCCAATCCAGGGACGGGCGAAAATGGCGACAAGACGGCCAGGGCGGAAATGGCACAGCCGACAGTAGAAGGCGGCGTGCTGACCGGAACCATCGCCCCGCTGACGAATTCCATCCTGACGAGAAAACCATTTCAAAAGCAGTGGGAGGATACGTACGGAAATCCCATTACGGAAGACTATTTGGGCTATTATTGGGAAATCACCTTCAAACTGCAGGTGCGGGAAAAAGGAAAGGACGGTTCTTCGGATTCTGAATGGAAAGATGCAAAGGAGTATTTTGACGGACAAAGTTATGAGCCGGCAGGAATCCAGTATACGAAAACCTTAGAGTCAGGGAGCCTGACGGATCCGATATGGGGAACGGGAAACGCTTTTGAAAGCCTTCCCACCGTTATCAGAAAAACAGATTCAGGAGAACTGACAAATCTGGAATGGAGGGTGGTGGAAGATCAGATTCAATATGGAACCGATGTGGATAACCCGACCGTGATCGACGTCTGGGTTCCGGAAAAGACAGGAGATACTTATACCTATCAGTTTAAACCGGATGGAGGAATGGTGCTTCCGGGATATGTGAATGGAAACAGCAATTCCGCCCAGACCGTGATTCATGTGAACAAGATACAGACGACAGAATTTAGCGTAACGAAGACCTGGGCGGGAGACGCGTCCAATGCCTACGGCACGCGGCCCGGAACGGAAGCTGCCGGGAAAACATGGGAGACCTGGTTTGTCATCCAGAGAAAGACGGATAATACGGACTGGGCGAATGTGGAATCGAACGGCACCCCTTTGGTGGTGGTGGTAACGGGAACGAATGACGACGCTTCTGTCAGCACTGCAGTGTCCGGACTTCCTGCTGAGGATATGAACGGGGACGACTACAGCTACCGGGCCCTGGAACTGCAGCCGGATCATCCGATCACAGGTGAACAGGATCTCCGCATTCTGCAGACAAACGGAGCAATTTACAATACGGCTTATAAGGTTGCTTATTCAGGTGAGGGAACGGGAAATGTGACGGCGACGAACACAATGACGTTTACTGCTCTGTACGCTGAGAAAGACTGGGTGGGAGGAGAAACGGCTTCCGTGACCCTGGATCTGCAATATCTGACTGCCGAGGACGACAGCAAAGATGCCAACTGGAAAACCCTGGCTTCTGTGACGCTGAATGGGCAGGCGGATCAGACTTCGGGGGTCTATGGCGAGTATGAAGCGTGGAAGGCGCGTTTCACCAGTATTCCCAGCCGAATGCCAGGCAGCTATCTGGAAGATGCAGACGATTGGTCCTGCGTGACCAGATACCGCATCCGGGAGAGAAACAGCAGCGGTTATGTTCCGATCGGTGAAATGAAGGGAACGGGAGAGGAAAGAAATCCTTATCTCTTTACCAATACGGTTACCACGTCTCTGATCATCCAAAAAGAGTGGGTGCAGACGACAGCGCATGAGATCGAGGTGAGCGTTTATCGGACGCAGGAACCGGATCCGGAGAAATGGAGCGATGCGCAGGGAGAGCAGTATTTGGAGAACGGCAAGGCAAAGACCGTCGTATTAAATGCGCAGAAAAACTGGACGGAAACGGTCAGCGGCCTGCCCAAATATGATGCGGATGGGAAGAGATATTATTACTTTGCGGTGGAAGAGAATGCCGGAACACTCGTTTCAGTCATTTATGAGCATGAGATCCTGGATCCGAATGGGAAAAAGGAGCCCACACAGACCACCATCAGAAATATCGGGCTTGCAGATATCTCGGGAACAAAAACCTGGAGAGACAACGCAAACGCATACAAGACCAGACCGGCAGAACTGGAACTGAAGCTTTACAGGACGACTTCCACGGAAGAATGGGACAAAGTGGCGGACAAAGACTGGGAAGAGGTGAGCGCTGTTCCGGAATGGACGGATAAAGAGAAAGACGTGTGGACCTATGTGTATCGCGCCCTTCCCAAGGCTGACCCGGCAGGAAATGTATACACTTACAAAGTGGAAGAAGTGACGCCGCAGGCGGCAGAAAGCGAAGCATACGGAACGGTCGGGGATGAATATCAGTTCTCACGGGACGAGAAGAACGATCCGCTGAACCTCATCAATACCCTGACAGGCGAACGGAAGATCACGGTGAAGAAGAACTGGGACGATAACAATGACAGCGGCCGGCCGAAGGAAATTGTGGTGAAGCTGACAGGAACGGTGAATGACGGCAGTCAGACGCCTGTGGTTGTCTATGAACAGGAGATTACCCTGAAGCCGAGCCTCGCACAGAAGCTTCTGAACGGAGCGATCCTGGAAGAACCTTCCCATTGGAAAATGACGCTTTCCGGCCTGCCTAAATATGATACACAGCAGCGGCGAATCACCTACAACGTGACAGAGATCAAGATCCCGGGTTATGATGTATATGAGGAAACCGCCGTTGACAGCGGGGATTCCAACCACGAAATCTTCACCTTTACCAACAGGAAATACGGCAGCCTGACCGTGTCCAAGAACGTAACGGGAAGTGACGGAGATAAGGAAAAGGACTGGCAGTTTACGGTGAAACTTGGCGGAACGCTTGCCGGCTTCTCCGGAAAGAAAGGAGAGATGGAATTTACAGATGGAACAGCCTCTTTTGCTCTGAAGCACGGGGAATCCATCACGGCAACAGATCTGAATGCCGGCGCATCCTATACGGTAACGGAACAGGAAGCGAATCAGGGCGGATATACCACTTCCTACCAAGGAGAGGTAGGAACCATCCCTGCCGGGGATACGGCGAGAGCATCCTTTACGAATCATAAGGATAAACCTTCGGAAGGAACGACCACCGGAGGAAATGAGCCGGATCCGGGAACACCTGAAAAGGGCGGAGAGAGGAAAGGAGGCATCCTGCCGATTTTCGCGCTTCCGGGAGTTGGCATCTTGCCGGAACTGGGAAGTACGGGAGTACCCACCTGGGATGCATCCAATCCGCTTTTCTATATCGTTCTGGCCTTGGCAGCAGCTGCGGTGATCGCAGTGATTCTGCGCATGGGCGGAAAGCGGAACGGAAAGAAACCTTCGGGTAAAAGTCGGAGGAATAGTCGGAGAAAGTCCGCAGGACGTGGGAAAAAGGGAAAGAAAACGGAAGCGGACAGAAAAGAAGAATAGAGGGATGCTGAAACAAAATAAGTCTTTCTGAGGCCGGATTATGGACGGCAAAGAAAGAAGAGCGGCGGAAAACGCGGGATAAGCGGATTTCCGCCGCTCTTTATTTGTATAGGAAAAGTTGTTTCTTATTGAACGCAAGGGGCTGTACGCATAATATGCGGATATTTTTCCAATACTAAAGAAAGGTTAAAGGAAGTTTGAACGGGGCAGCAGCGTAAAGAAAGCGATGGGCCGAATTGCGTTTAAGAAGGGAGATTTCATGGCATCAACCGTATTGTACCTGAAGCTGGAAAGAAATGTGAAGCTGGATAAGCCGGATGTGCGGATCTCTGATTTGGGGAAACTGGTATGTGCGGATGCAAAGCTGCTTGCCAGAATAAAGGCTATGAAAATCTATGATTTTGATAAAAAAGACATATCCAGATGCGTAATCAGCGTGATGAAACTGATTGAAGCTGTACAGAAATTCTGTCCTGAATTGACTGTGGACAGTCTGGGAGCAGCGGAAGTGATCGTGGAATATAAGAAGAAAACTGGAGAAAATAGGGTTGTCACCTGGCTGAAGGTAGCTTTTGTGTCTCTGATTTGCTTTTTCGGGCCTGCCTTCACCATCATGGCATTTCATAACGACATCGGTATCAGCGCGGTATTTGGGAAATTTTACGAGATGATAGCGGGAGAAGCCTCGGACGGTTACACCATTTTGGAACTATCTTATTCTATTGGCCTGGCCTTGGGGATCATTCTGTTTTTCAATCATGTGGGCGGAAGACGAATCACCAAGGATCCAACGCCGATTGAAGTAGAAATGCGAATCTATGAGGATGACGTGAACAATGCGCTGGTGGAGACGGCGGATAGGGAAGGGGAGATGATCGATGTTTCTTAGGCAGATATTTCTCACCGTATTGGGACTTTGCAGCGGCCTGTTGGTATCTGGCGGAGTGTTCACGGTTCTTCTGTCGGTGGGGCTGGTGCCCAGGTTTGCCGGGAAGACACATACCGGCAGGTTTATTTTTCTGTATGAAGAAGCGGTGGTGGCCGGAACGCTTGTCGGAGGTTTGCTGAGCGTCTTTGATTATCCGCCTCAAATAGGAAGATGGTTTGGCAAATGGCTGGATATGAATTTGGAGGGAGAAATATTCCGGAGAGGTATCCTGCTAGGGCTGGAGGTGTTCTTTGGCCTGTTTGCCGGAATCTTTGTGGGCTGCCTTGCGCTTGCGATTGCAGAGATGCTGGATACCATTCCCGTGTTCGCCAGACGGATCCGTTTTCGGCACGGCCTTGGGATAGCTGTGCTCTTTGTGGCGGCAGGCAAGGCAGCGGGCAGCCTTTTTTATTTTATAAAGGGCATTTTTCAGGCCGGTCTATAAAGTGCTTTTTTGGCAGGGACATGCGCCCAACAAGTATGTTATCAGGCGTTTCCGGTTAAGGTATAGAGTACGCCTCCCAAGATTCCACATCCGATCATCACATAGATGGGATTTGCCTTGCATTTTCGCATTATCACAAAGGCACCCGCGAACAGTGCTGCCCCGCTCCAATTAATGTGGGATAGCGGGCTGGCCCCTTCCTGGTTCCAGGCTGCCAGAGACAGAATGGAAAGCCCCGCCGAAGCGATCAGGGCCACGATGGCGGGCCGCAGGCCGGAAAGGGCTCCTTCAATGAAAGAAAGGTTCTTGTACTTAAAATACAGCCAGGCGAGCAGCATGACGATGATGCAGGAGGGGAGAATACATCCAAAAGTCGCCACCAGCGCGCCCGGGAAGCCAGCGATCCGGATTCCGACAAAGGTGGAGGAGTTAACCGCAATGGGGCCCGGCGTCATCTCCGAGATGGTGACCAGATCCGCGAACTCTGTCAACGTCAGCCAATGGTGCTGATCGACCACTTGCTCCTGGATCAAAGGGATGGCTGCCATTCCGCCGCCGAAGCTGAGAAGCCCGATCTGAAAGAAACTGAGAAATAATGCAAGATAGTTCAATTTACCCCTTCCTCCTTTTTTCTTGATTGGAATAGAGTGCGAAGGATACCGTATATGGCGCAGGCAAGAATGATCCAGAGCACGTTGACGCCAAATTGCCAGGAAGCGAGAAAAGCCAGAACCATGACGATCGTGGAAAGAATTCCGCCCTCTTTATAGACATTACAGCTTAAGTTAACGGTTACGTCTGCGATCACGGCGGCTATGCCGGACTGCATTCCCTTTAAGACGGCGCTTACGATCAGATTATTCCGAAAAGCTGTATAGCACATAGAGATGACAGAGATGATTACAAAAGGCGGGATGATCGTTCCTATGATAGAAATCAATGCCCCGGGAATACCTGCGATTTTGTAACCGACTAGGATCGCTGCATTGACGGCTACGGCGCCCGGAGAAGACTGAGCGATGGCTGCCATATTAAGCATTTCATCCTCTTCAATCCAATGCAGTTCATCCGTAAATTTTTTCTTCAGAAGCGTAATGATGACATAGCCGCCTCCAAAGGTGAAGGCGCTGATCTGAAGGGTAGAGAGAAATAGGGTGAGATATTTTTTCCGTTTATACATTGCATGACCTCATCGTCGGGGTAATCGTGTTATGGAACATAGAAGGCGTTCCGGCACGACCTAGGATATTGCGAAAATCCCACTATGTTCATAACGTATAAAAAGATGCTGTTTCCCTTCCACTTTCCGGTCTGGGTATGGAAAATAGATGGAGAGTAGTAGTTATAAAGTTGCCACCCTTAGAATAACGCTTGTATAAGTATTTGTAAAATATTATAATATAATAAAGTTTATATTGATTTGGCTATACATAGGCAGAAGGAGC
>USKC01000172.1 GCA_900555195.1 uncultured Lachnospiraceae bacterium | reverse complement strand
TAGAAAACAACGGATGTCACGCTTCGCGAGCCATCCTTATGTTCAACAACGGATGCCACACTGCGCGGGCCATCCTTATGTTCAATAACGAATATCACTCATAAAGGGGAGGAAGGGGAAAATGTTTGCGGGGAAAATTGGGGAGAAACTGGGGATTCCGGATTTGGCGGAGAAGCTTGGAAGCTTGTCCGGTTCAGAACTGAATACGTTGCTGCTGGAGGTCATGGGACAGAAGGCGGGGGAACTGACGCCGGCCAAGATGAGGGATGCATATGCAAAAAGCCGTTTTTTTGCTCCGTCTGATGTGGAACCGGCGGCTTATCATCGTCTGGAAGCGTTTCTGTTGGAGACGGCGGAGGGGATGGGAATGAAGGGCGTGCTGCTTTCACCTGCAGCGCCGTTTGGAAACTGTTCGGTGTTTGGCTGTGTGTCTCAGAATAAGGTGATCAGCGCGCTGCGCGGTGCTGAACTGCTAGCGGATCCGACCAATATGCTGGCCACGATCATCGGAGACGGATTGCGGAGAGGGACATTGGATAACCGGGTGGGGCTGCATTGGTGCACAACTGCCCGGGTGGCACGGGCGCAGCAGTTTGCCGGAAAGGGAGCGCTGAGCCATTTCGGGCTTTTTGCCGTCGTCTCTTCGGGAAAAGATGTGGGCTCTTACGGATGTGAGAAGGCGCTGCTAGGAAAACAGCTGGAATATTACCGGAAGCTTGCGGAAAGGGCGGAGGGGCAGCTCTCCGTTGCGCTCAGAATGCGGGAAGGTTATACGGATTCGGAAGGATTCGTACAGAGGATGGCAGAGTATGTCCGCGGGGAACTTCCGGGCTGCCCGATATGGATAGAGCGGGATACACAGGAAAATGCATATTATAAGGGCCTGAACTTCAAACTCTATATGGAGCGGGAAGGAAAGCGGCTCGAATGGGGGGACGGAGGCTTTGTGGATTGGCTAGCAGGGCTTACCGGAAACAGAAAGGAACGCTGCCTCATCAGCGGTATCGGCCTGGAACGGGTGATGGCGATCGGAATTAAAGAATACAAATGAGGTTTGCTGAAAAATAGAATCGGATTGAACGCGGTGTTTGCTGCCGGAGAATGGTCTCCGGCAGCAAATTTTTTACATGGAATTTACCAAAGTGCGCTTATAAAGGGGGAAAAGAAGATTTAAAATTTACGATAGAAGATAGAAGTTCTATAAAAACAGGCGGTGAAATCGAATGAAAAAAATATTGAATACGCTTTTTATGATTTTGGGAATCCTCACCCTTATTTCTGCTGTCCCAACGCTGATTCCTCTATTTATAGGGCAGGATGGGGAACGGATAGAAGTTTTACAGACGTATTTTTCCATTCCGTTTTACCTATTCCTGTCTCTGCTCATCCTTTTGTTGGCAGGCTCTCTTCTGTTTATGACAGCAAGGGACAGGGCGGGCAGCCGGGGGACGAGGCTGGTCTTGGGATTGGTAAGCGTGATTATGGTGGGAATAGGCGTTTTCGCAGCCGTCACCCAGGTCGTTTATCCGCTGCGGGATATCCCGTATCTGAGAGAGCCGCGCATCGTTGTGCTTGAGGATGTAAGATTTCATTATGACAACATTGGAGACAGTCCGTCCATATCGATGCAGGGGATCGATGGAGAAGGGAGAGAGCAGCAATTTTCCATTGGCAGCCAGGAATATGAACAGGGAGAAATGTTGTATGAACAGGCGTATGGAAGCGAAGAAGAAGCGGTGATGGCACAGGTAGAATATCTGCCGTATTCCAGAATGATTCTGCGCATGGAGTTGTGGATTGACTGAAACGGGGAAGCCCCCGGTTTGTAAGATCGAAGCAAAGCAGCTGAAAACAGAGGAAAATCGGGTGAATATGATGAGAGGAAGGACATATATATTTCTGGCGGTTCTGGCAGCTGCCATGCTGCTTCTGGGCGGCTGTGGCAAAAGCAGTCAAGCGGAAGGGGAGGCAGATGCGGTTCTGGGAGACGGCAGAGAAGTATTGCGTATTGTTTCCGGTTCTGAGAATGCAGAACTGGAACCGATCCTGGAAAAATTTGCTGGGCAGGAAAATATCAGAATAGAACTGACCTATCAGGGTTCCCTGGATATCATGCGTTTATTGGGAGAAGAGGAGATCCCCTATGATGCGGTCTGGCCCGCCAGCAGCCTGTGGCTGAATGTGGGAGATACGGAGCACCGGATCAAGCATGCGGAATCCATTTCCATTACGCCGGTTGTGTTTGGAATCCGTCAGAGCCTTGCGGAAGAATTGGGATTTGTGGGACGTGAGGTTTCCGTACAGGACTTATTGGAGGTGATCCGGAGCGGGAAACTGCGTTTCTGTATGACCAGCGCTACGCAATCCAATTCAGGGGCCAGTGCATATATAGGGTTTCTGTATGCGCTGTTGGGGAATCCTGAGATGATTACGTCAGAGGACCTTGCGAGCGAAACGCTTCGGGAACAGATGAAGGAGTTCTTCTCAGGTGTGGATCGTTCTTCCGGCAGTTCTGATTGGCTGAAGGATATGTTTCTGGAGGGCGATTATGATGCGATGGTCAATTATGAATGCCTGATGATTCAGGCGAATGAAGAACTGGAACAAAGAGGAGAAGAAACTTTGTATGTGGTGTATCCCTATGATGGGCTTACCATTGCGGATTCTCCTTTGGGATATGTGGATGAAGGAGAGGACGGGAAGGAAGAACTGTTTCTGAAACTGCAGGAATATCTGCTGTCAGAGGAAGCGCAGAATGAGATCCAGCGCACCGGGAGGCGCTGCAGCTATACGGGTATCTCGGAGGAAAACAGGGAGGTATTCCGTACCGATTGGGGCATACAGCCGGATCGGGTGCTTTCCACGATTCGCATGCCCTCTCAGGAGGTTCTGTTTGAATGTCTGAACCTGTATCAGACGGACTTTAAAAAGCCCTCCCTGAATGTCTATTGCCTGGATTATTCCGGAAGTATGGCAGGAGACGGCAATGAACAGATGGTGCGCGCGATGGAGCAGCTGCTGATTCAGGAGAACGCCAGGCAGAACCTGCTGCAGGCATCTGAAGATGAGGTGAATATCCTGATCCCGTTTAACAGTGAGGTGGTCGGCGTATATTCCGCCATGGGAGCCGGAAGCGAATTGGAGGCTTTGTATGATGTGGTAAAGGAACAGGCGGCAAGAGGCGGCACGGATATGTATGCAGCAGCGGTCAGAGGACTGGAAGAATTAAAAGAATATGATCTGTCCAACTATACGCCTGCCATCATACTGCTGACGGATGGACAGTCCGGAGGAAGCTTCGGCGAATTTAAGACAGCCTATGAATCGCTTGGCTATAAGGTACCCGTCTTTTCCATCATGTTTGGAGAGGCAGATGAAGCGCAGCTGGAGGAACTGGCTGAATATACCAATGCGCGTGTATTTGACGGGCGGGAAAATCTGACGGAGGCATTCCGTAGCGTAAAGGGGTATAACTGATGAAAGAGACAGGCCGGATGTTGGTTTCCGTGACTGCGGCAGCGGCCGTATTCCTTTTTGTATTCCTGGTGCTGCGCTGGGAACTGATTTTTTGCATCCTGCTGTGTGCGGGAGTTTATGCAGGCCTATACTGCCTGCTGAAGCCAAAATGGAAAACGGATATGGATGACGCCGCCATACAGGAAGAAGAACAGAGAAAGACGCTGATGGCCGAGGCCAAGAAGGATCTGGCACAGATCGCAGAGGCACGGGATGCTATAACCGATGCGGCCGTACGGGCGGACGCATCCGCTCTATATGATACGGGCGGAAGAATATGGGAGTATCTGAAGGAGAATCCGGAGAAGATCGGATTGGCACGCCGCTTTTTTACCTATTATCTGGACACAACGGCCAAACTTCTGGAACGTTATGTGGAACTCAGCCAAACTGGCCTGAAGTCGGAAGAAGTGAAGCGGATCCTGAATAAAACGGCACAGACGCTCCCGGCGCTGCATAGCGCGTTTGAAAAGCAGTTCGTCCATCTGATGGAAGGAGAACTGCTGGATGTGGAGTCGGATATAGCGGTGCTGGATAGCATGCTGAAAATGGAGGGCGAAAGCGTGGAAGAAAAGCGCTTTTTTGCTCCCTGATTTGGCGTGCGCGCCATATTCCTGATTCCATCGCCGCCAAAGCGCTTCGGAATGGAGGTAGAAATGAAAACAAAATGGATTGGGGCGGGCATTCTCGCCGTCGTTATTCTCGCAGCAGCCATCTATGCCTGGCGTTCATCCAGCCTGAGCGTTACACAGATCAGCGGCTATGTGGGCGGAGAGAAAATCGGCCTGTTGGAAGATGAGGAAGTCCGGCAGATTTTGGAAGACAGATATCAGTTGTCCGTTGATTATACGCGGGCAGGCTCCATTGAGATGATTACGGCTGATTCAGAAGGGAAAGATTTTCTTTTTCCCTCGAACCAGACGGCGCTGGAATTGTATGAAAATCAGAATGGGCAGCCTGTGCGCAGTCAGATCGTCCTGAATACGCCGATCGTGCTGTATACGAGAAGCGCAGTGGCAAAGGCGCTGTTGGAAGCGGGAATTGCACAGATGGAGGGGGAAGTCTGTTATGTGGATATGGAAAAGCTGGCCGTACAGATTGAAGAGGGAAAGACGTGGGCGGATATCGGCCTTCCCCAGCTGTATGGGAGCATAACGGTGGGAACCACTGACCCGACCAAATCCAATTCCGGCAATATGTTTGCAGGGCTTCTGGCCAACACGCTCTGCGGAGGCGTGGCGGATGAGAACAACATTGATGCGATCCTTCCGCGGCTTCAGGATATTTTCCGGAAACTGGGATATATGGAGAGCTCTTCCTCGGATCTGTTTGATCAATTCCTGAAAACTGGAATGGGCGCCAAGCCGCTGATTGCGGGGTATGAGAGCCAGCTGCTGGAGTTCGCTGCAGCCAATCCTGACACCTGGGAACAGGTGAAGGAAGATATTGTCATGATGTATCCTTCTCCCACCGTCTGGTCTTCTCATGTATACATTGCGCTGAATGAAGCGGGAAGCGCAGGAATTGATGCGCTGATGGATGAGGATGTCCAGAGGCTTGCATGGGAGAAGCATGGGTTCCGGACGGGGTTGTATGATGCGCCCACGGAAACGGATTTTGATGTGCCTGGACTGGCACAGGAGGTTACCCGGGTGGCCCCGATGCCGGATGCTGCCACCATGGAGCGGATCATAGATGCGCTCAGTTAGGGAACGCATATAAAACATCTGCGCTTAGGCGTATATAAAATCTCCATCCCTTCAGGCGGGAAAACCGGGCGGCCTGAAGGGATGGAGATTTTATATACGCCTAAGCGCAGGATAGGATTGACAGAAGAGGAGGGATGGCATAAGATTGGGGCAAATGGCGAAAAGGAGAGATGGACGGAAATGAATACGGAGAAGATAAATGAAGCGCTTTTTCAGTATATCGACAACAGCCCCACAGCGTTCCATGCGGTTGCGGAGACCGCTAGGAGACTGGAAGCGGCTGGATATGTAAAGCTTGAGAAGGAGGAAGGGGCGGAGATTTTACGGAAGGGGAAATATTATCTGACGAAAAACGGCTCGTCACTGATCGCCTTCCGGATGCCGGACGGAGATGTGAAGAAGCTGCGCATCAGCGCTGCGCACAGCGATTCGCCTTGCTTTAAAGTGAAAGAAACGCCGGAGATGGATGTGGAAGGGCATTACACCCGGCTGAATGTGGAAGGCTATGGCGGCATGATCCAGTCAACCTGGCTGGATCGCCCTCTGTCGGTGGCAGGAAGGGTGATTATTCAGACGCAGGAAGGCCTGACGGAACGGCTGATCCGTTTTGATCGGGATCTGTGTGTGATTCCGAATCTGGCGATCCATTTTAACCGGGAGATCAATAAGGGTTACGCCTATAATCCGCAGGTGGATCTGCTCCCTCTCTTTTCCGGGGGAAAGGGAAAAGAAGAGAGCCTGAATAGCCTCAAGGAACTGTGCGCCGGTGAATTGGGCGTGGATCCGCAGTGCATACTGGCCAGCGATCTGTATCTGTACAATCGGGAGAGCGGCCGGAGGATGGGCGTGAATGGAGAGTTCATCGGCTCTCCCAGACTGGATGATCTGCAGTGTGCATTCGGCACGCTGGAAGGATTCCTAGCTGCGGGGGAAGTGGAAACCAAGTGTCAGGAAAAGGGAGACGCCGGCTGCTGTGCGGTATACGCCCTGTTCGACAATGAGGAGATCGGCAGCGGGACGAAACAGGGGGCGGATTCCACTTTCCTGGAGGATGTGATCGGACTGATCTGTTCCGGTGCAGGAATTTCGCACAGCGGAAGAAGGGATCTTCTGTCAGAGAGTTTTCTGCTGTCCGCGGACAATGCGCATGGCGTTCATCCGAACCATCCTGAGAAGTCCGATCCGACCAACCGCCCTTATTTAAATGGAGGCATTGTGCTGAAATTCCAGGGAAGCCAAAAATATACCACGGATGCCTGGTCGGCGGCCGTCGTACGCCGGATATGTGCGCAGGAGAACATTCCCTGCCAGAATTTTGCTAACCGGTCGGATATCGCAGGCGGTTCCACGCTGGGCAACATCTCATCGGCCCACGTTTCCATCCCTGCGGCGGATATCGGACTTGCCCAGCTGGCCATGCATTCCGCCTTTGAAACGGCAGGTGCGGAAGACACGGCGTATCTGGCTGCATTCAGCGAGGCGTATTTCCGGGGATGAGAGGAGGCCATGTTCCGCCCTGACGCGTGCCGGGTGAGGCGGAGCGCTCCGCCTAGATCGGAAGA
>USKC01000171.1 GCA_900555195.1 uncultured Lachnospiraceae bacterium | reverse complement strand
TTTGGCACCTCTTTCAGAATCTGGCATCCGTAATTCTCCAGAATCTCCAGCTGCAGCCGGGTCTGCCGGGAACATTTCTCCCTTTCTCCCACAAGAACAAAATCCACCTGGAAACCGGCCTGAAGCAGCAGCCTTCCCACTGCCAAGCCGTCTCCGCCGTTATTTCCGCTTCCGGCCATGATGACCGTCCGCCTTCCAAGATGAGCCTCCCTCTTTCGAATCACTTCCGCACAGGCCAACGCCGCCCGCTCCATCAGAACATTGGACGGCATGCCGAAATGCTGTATTGTGGCAGAGTCAGCGGCTTTCATCTCCGAAGCGCTCACCAGATATTCCATCCATCGATTCCTCACTTTCACTCCTGCAACCATATATTACATATGAAAACAACGAATGCCACGCTGCGCGGGGCACCTTTCTGTCCAACAAAACAACGGGCGATTGTCTTCCATCACCCGTCGTCTTTTTTCTCAACCTAAAGGCGGCTCGCGAAGTGCAGCACCCTTATTTTCTTTCTCATATTGGTTAATCATGTAAGAAAGCTTAATCAAGCTGTCAGAAAGATGCACATTTTCTACCATAACGCCGGGTGGTACATCCAGGTCCACATGCGCGAAATTCCAGATCGCTTTGATTCCCACATCCACAAGCTTCTTTGCCGTCTCCACCGCTCCCTCTTTGGGAATGGTCAGAACCGCGATATCGATATTGTTCTCCCGCACGAACTGTGGCATTTCCTCCATTGGATGGACCTTAATCCCACGCACCTGACGTCCGTAAAGTTTTTCATTGATATCAAACATACCCGTAAAAATAAAGCCTCTGCGTTCAAAATTCATATAATTAGCGAGCGCCTGTCCCAGGTTTCCGGCGCCGATGATGATCAGATGATGTTTCTTGTCAAGGCCCAGGATGCTGCCGATCTCCGTATACAGATACTCTACATTATAACCATATCCCTGCTGCCCAAATCCGCCGAAATGATTAAAATCCTGCCGTATCTGAGAAGCTGTTACATGCATCAGCCTGCTCAGTTCCTGAGAAGAAATCCGCTCCACTCCCTGATCCTTCAACTCGCCAAGAAAACGGAAATATCTGGGAAGCCGCGCAATCACCGCCTTTGAAATTTCTTTATCCACTCCATTGCCTCCGGATCTATCGCTCTTTCTAGGACTACCTTTTTCATTATAGGCATCTGTTAAAAAAATGTCAATGCAAGCCTGCATCCTGAAGGATCGCCCGTATCTTCTCTGTCTCCTCCTGCGTTGCCTCCAACATGGGGGCCGCGCAGTATGGATTCATCTGTATGCCGCGCAGGCACACCGCTTTCTTGATGGTCGGGATAAATGCAGGCGCCACGCTGTAGATTTCCATCAGCGCATCGATCTTACGCTGATATTCCTTCATCCCCTGCAGATTCTCCTCTCTCGCCATCTGCGCATAACCAGAGGCGATCTCCGGCGCAAAGTTGGACAGTCCCGCTATGCAGCCGTCTCCCCCGCTCAGCACATTGTGCCCGAAAAATTCATCAAATCCGGAAAAGATGAGAAAATCAGGCCGGTCTTTTTTTACTTTCTGTATGATAGCGCGCGTATGCTCCATCTTCGCCACCGTATCCTTGATCCCCACAATATTCCTATGCCGCATGGCCAGGGAATAGATCAGGTCAGGCCCAAGATCATATCCCGTCCGATCCGGGAAATTATACAGAAGCAGATCCCCTTCCATCCGCTCCGCCAGCCTATCGTAAAAGTTCAGCACAGCGCTGTCAGGCAGGCTGAAATAATACGGGGATATCACCATCGCGCCATCCGCCCCCTGTGCGACGGCATAATTGGATAATTCCACACAGGCCGGAAATTCCATCTCGTTCGTTCCCACATACACCGTAACGCGGCGGTTGATGTAAGAGACCGCCTCGCGGATGAGCAGCCGTTTTTCTTCCCTCGGTACCGCAAAAAACTCCCCAATGCTTCCCAACAAAAGGATTCCGTCCATCCCCTTTTCAATCAGGAAATCGTACAGGCGGAAATTCGCCTCCAAATCCACATGGCCATCTTTGTCCATAGCCGTAACCGCAGGTGTAATCCATTTCACATTCATCCTCATTTTCCCCCATTCTCATCCTCTTCATATCCTGCGCCCTGCATGGCAGAAAGCGCATGGCGGGTATAGCGCAGATACAGGCCCCTGCGCTTTGGCCTTGGAACCACTCCTTTTTGGGAACGCTCTTTTAAGATCCTTTCCACTTCCTCTTTGGGAAGTTCCTTTCCCTGAATGCCCACCACGTTCAAGCTGCGTTTCTCCACGCTGTATTCAATCAGGTCGCCCGTTTCAATAAACGCCAACGGCCCTCCGCTGGCGGCCTCCGGAGACACATGGCCGATTGCTGCTCCGCGGGTCGCCCCAGAAAACCTTCCATCCGTTACCAAAGCCACCGTTCCGTTCAGCCTTTCGTCACAGACTATCGCCTCTGTGGTCATCAGCATTTCCGGCATGCCGGAACCTCTGGGGCCTTCATAACGGATGACCAGCACATCTCCTGGTTCCACTCTCCTTTCGACCACGGCCTGATAGGCGTCCTCTTCACAGTCAAACACCCTGGCCAATCCCCTATGTTCACGCATCTTAGGCTCACAGGCAGCATACTTGATAACCGCTCCGTCCGGGGCCAGATTGCCGCGCAGCACAGCCACCGAGCCTTTCTCCCTGGCGTCTTTGACCGGAAAGATCACCTGGTCCCTTGTAAGGGCGTAGTTATGCAGATATCCCAGATTGCGCTCGAAAAAGCGCTCCTTCTGCAGCCATTCCAGATTTTCTCCAAGCGTCCTGCCCGTAACGGTCATCACATCCAGATGCAGCATATCCTTCAGATACCATTCCACCATCGGCACGCCGCCTGCGAACCAGAATGCTTCTGTCAAATGTTCTCCGCTGGGATTGATGTTCCCCAGATGAGGCACCTTATGGTTGATCTCGTCAAAAAGTTCCGGCTCCAAAATGATTCCAAGTTCTCTCGCAATGGCCGGCAGATGGATCATTGCATTGGTGGAACCGCCGATGGCGCTATGCACCACGATCGCGTTCTCGAACGCTTCCCGCGTCATGATCTTGCTGGCCGTCAGAGAATTTGCGATCAGCCGCATGATTCCTCGTCCCGCTTCCCGTGCGCAGGCCAGAATATCCCGCATGGTCGCAGGCATTAACGCCGCTCCCGGCAGCGTCATTCCCAGCGCCTCCGCCATGCACTGCATGGTGCTTGCCGTCCCCAGGAAGGTGCAGGCTCCGCAGGAGGGGCTGCCGGTACGTTTGTAATCCACAAGTTCTTCTTCGCTGACGGAATGATCCTGCTTTTGCCGCAGGGAAAGATCGCCGGCCAAAAGCGAAGTTGTCATGTTCGGCCCCGGCCGCATGCTTCCGCCCGGGATGAAAATCGTGGGAAGATCCAGCCGGGCAGCCGCCTTCAAATGCGCTGGTATCGATTTGTCACAGGATGCGGACAGAATCAGTCCATCCCATGGAAAGACCGAACCGTGCACCTCTACCATGTCGCAGATCGCCTCCCTGGAGGCCAAAACATAATTCATTCCGTCGTGCCCCTGCGCACAGCCGTCACAGATATCAGTGGTATGATACTGTGCCGGATATCCTCCTGCTTCAAACACGCCATATTTAGCCTGTTCCATGATCCCTGCCAAATGGACGCTTCCCGGATGGCTGTCACCAAAAACATCCTCCAGAAGGATCTGCGGTTTTGTCACGTCCTTTTCATCCCATCCGCTTCCCATCTGCAGCGCATCAAACTGAGGCCACAGCCGGCGCTGCGGCGCACTTTTTTGCTGAATATAAGAACCATCCGCCATACGGGGTTCCTGTTGTCTATCCATACTTTCCCTGCCTCCTTTATCTTTTCCCTCGGCCCTCTGCTGCAAACGCAGAAGACGGTACGAACGATGATGTTCGCACCCCTTATTTCATAAAGCCTTCTCATTATATCATAAAGCCTTCCACATTGACAGAACGTTCTTTCAAGGGTAAACTTGTCATGGAAATTATTCGTAACAGTTCAGATCTGCCGAACTGTTACAATTGCCCAATTACTGAAATATCTGCGGGCCAGCTGAGAACCGCAGGCGGAGGAAACCATGTTATTATCCTGTCAGAACGTATGCAAATCTTTTCATGAAAATAAAATCTTTCAAGACTGTTCTTTTCATATAGAAGACTATGAAAAGGCGGCGATTGTCGGCATCAACGGCGCCGGGAAAACCACGCTTCTGCGCATCCTGGTCGGCGAACTGGAACCGGACGACGGCCTCGTTGTCTACGGCAAGGACAAAAGCTTTGGGTATCTTGCGCAGAATGCCGCTGTCGAAAGCGAAAAAACGATCTATGAGGAGGTTCTCGAAGCCAAGCAGGAAGTGCTTGATCTGGAAGAGACGATCCGTTCCTACGAACATGCGATGAAGCTGGCGGAAGGCAAGGAACTTGAAGAATGCATGGAGGGCTATACGGCAGCCACTCACCGCTACGAACAGCTGGATGGATACAGCTGCCGCAGCGAAACGACCGGCGTTCTGAAAGGGCTCGGCTTCACAGAGGAGGAATTCGGAAAGCCCGTCTCCACACTCTCCGGCGGCCAGAAAACCAGGGTTGCGCTGGGCAAACTTCTGCTCACCCGTCCGGATCTGATCATTCTCGACGAGCCCACGAATCATCTGGATATGTCCTCCATTTCCTGGCTGGAAACTTTCCTGACGAACTACAAGGGAGCCGTGCTAATCGTTTCCCATGACCGGTATTTTCTGGATAAAATCGCCACCAAAATTATAGAAATCGACTGCGGCCATGTGCATGTGTTCGCAGGCAATTATTCTGATTATGCCGTTAAAAAAGAGCAGCTGCGCGCCGCTCAGTATCGCGCTTGGATGAATCAGCAGCAGGAAATTCGCCACCAGGAAGCCGTAATCGAAAAGCTGCGTTCCTTTAATCGGGAAAAATCCATCCGCCGCGCTGAAAGCCGTGAAAAAATGTTGGAGAAAATGGAAGTCCTTGAAAAGCCGCAGGAAGCGCGTGATGATATGCATATCGCCCTGCATCCCTGCGTTACCAGCGGAAATGACGTGCTGAGCGTGGAGGGACTCTCCAAATCCTTCGGAAGGGAAACTCTGTTCACAGATCTTTCCTTTTTCCTCAAGCGCGGGGAACATGTGGCCATTATCGGGGATAATGGGACCGGGAAAACGACGATTCTCAAGATCATCAATGATCTCGTGGAAGCGGATGCCGGTGAGATCCGAATCGGAAGCAAGGTTCATATCGGTTATTATGATCAGGAACATCATGTGCTGCATCCGGACAAAACGATCTTTGAAGAGATCTCCGATGATTACCCCTCCCTGACGAATACCCAGATCCGCAATGTGCTCGCGGCCTTCCTGTTTACCGGCGAAGATGTATTCAAACAGATAAAAATGCTCTCCGGCGGCGAACGTGGCAGGGTATCTCTGGCCAAGCTGATGCTCTCTGAAGCGAATTTCCTCATTCTGGATGAGCCGACGAACCATCTGGACATCACAAGCAAAGAGATTCTGGAAGACGCGCTGAACGGTTATGACGGAACGGTTCTCTATGTCTCCCACGACCGTTATTTCATCAACCGGACCGCCTCCCGCATCCTGGAATTGGAAGGAGGCAGGCTCAACGAATATCTGGGAAACTATGACTATTATCTGGAGAAAAAGGCGCAGCTGTCACAGGCCGCAGCCGGCACTGCAGCAGGTCAGCCCATAGAAGGTTCGGGAAAAGGGACGGCAGAAGCCTCCAATTCTGCAGCGGGCTATACAACGTCAGCTACAGAAAGTGCCGTCAAGCAGGATTGGAAGAGCCAGAAGGAGGCCCAGTCCGCACAGCGGAAAAGAGAAAATGCGCTGAAACGCTGCGAAGAACGCATTGCCGTCCTGGAAGCGCGCAGCGCACAGATCGATGAAGAAATGTCCCTCCCTGAGGTATGCACCGATGTTGCCAGACTTCAGGCGCTTTCAGAAGAGAAAGCCGCGGTAGAAGAAGAACTGCTCATGAAGATGGAGGAATGGGAAGCGCTGTCAGAATAAAGTCGGTCATTCTTTCCCCAAAAAAAAATGCTCTAAGCGCCCTTCCTAAGAGGTCACTTAGAGCATTTGCTTTCCCGTCTTTTGTCACAGACGGCGATTCAGTTCTTTTTCTCAATAAAGATCTTCCTTGTGATGAAATTATAGACCATCACCACGCCCGTCGCCACAATCTTCACCAGCATATAGGCATAAGTGAAATATGGCTGCAGCAGCGGTGTTCCGACGGCCATGATCACCGTATTGATTCCCAGCCCGATCACGCTTAAGATCAGGAAAACGACAAACTGCTTCGCCTTATTGGCTTCCCTATCCGCATCAAAGACGACCGTAATGCTCAGGATATAATTGACGACGACCGAAACCGTAAAGGAAATCCCACTGGATACGGTAGAATTAATTCCAAAGAGTTCCGTCAGAGCAACCATAATCAGGAAATCGATCAAAAAGCAAACAACGCCGACAACGCCAAATTTCAGAATCTGTTCAATTAACTTCTTCATTCTCTTTTCATTCCTTGTCTTTCTCATCTAAAGGTCTAGTGCCTGGACAACAAATATTACTTTACCACCTTTCCCAATATGGATCAAGATTCTTTTCGCCCTCACTCCCCAAAAAGGTTACTACTCAGCCCTCTGCCTATACCGTTCCGTCTCCCTCGTTTGTGACGCCTTGGTCTCCAGGCAC
>USKC01000170.1 GCA_900555195.1 uncultured Lachnospiraceae bacterium | reverse complement strand
TGGAAGAGCCGCCTGTTATAATTGCAATATTCTGGCGCAGAGATAATCTGAACTCCAGGCTAGGGAAACTTCTGGATGGCATGTATCAGAGGACGGTTGAAAAGGAACGTAAAGTGGAGATGGTGGTGCAGCCATATGAAGCGGGAGAATTTGCTTCCTGCATAGATCAGCTGAGCGCAAACCGTTTCAGCGCGGCTGTGATCGGCGGGATTTCTTTGGAAGAACAGGAGCGGCTGGAAGGACAGGAGGATGATATCCCCATTATTCTGATTGGCAGGGATACGAATAAATTCCATTGCGTGTTGATGGACAATTATCGGGCAGGAGAGAAATGTGCCCAGATGTTGGATGCAGAGGAAACGAAGAGCGCTGCTGTCATCGGCTTTAAGAGAGGGGGCAGGCCAGACCGGCTGTTGGAAGCAGGATTTATCTTTGCCTGCCAGGATAGAGGGATTGAAGTCCGGGAGGAATGGAACTGCAGGCTGGAAAAGAGTTCTTATGAGACAGGATATCAGGTGGCAGAAGAACTTCTCAGCCGCATGCAATTGCCCGCTGCCTGGCTGGCGCTGGACAGCCGTCTGGCTGCGGGGATTCTGGAAGTTGTCAGGAAGCGGGGAATACGGATCTCGGAAGAACTGAAGCTGATTTTCCTGGAGGAATCGGAATTGCTGAAATATAATAGACCGTCCCTGTCATCTGTGGATGTGCCGATTGAGCAGATGGCTAAGATTGCCATGGATATTCTTTTTACGGTGGTGGATAATCAGGTGAACATTCCAATCAAGAGAGAATTGTTGCCAATCTATCACATTCGTGAGAGCATGGGGAATAGAGGGGAAGAAAAGAGATAAGGAAAAAGCCGTCAGAAAAGCAGCTGAAGGATATTTATATATTTTTGCTAAAACGAAAATGCAAAGGAGGGAAAGAAAATGGGCGTGTTGAAATATACGTTTTATTCCAAAGTGTTAAGGGAGCAGACGAATTGCATGCTGATGTTGCCGTCTTATGAGCCATGGAGGCATCCGGAAGGAGAGAAGGCTTATTATGAAAACTATGGGAAAAAGAAGACATTGTATATTCTGCATGGGGGATCCGATGACAGCAGCCTGTATCTGAGGAGGACGCGGATAGAGGAATATGCGGCACAGAGGGATCTAGCAGTGGTGTTTCCGGAAGTTCGTAATAGCTTTTATTGCAACATGATTCATGGGAAGGAGTACTTTACCTATCTGAGTGAAGAACTGCCCGAGATGCTGGAGAGAATCTTTCCGCTGTCAAATAAGCGGGAAGAACGGTTTGTGTTGGGTAATTCCATGGGCTCCCATGGCGCGTTTAAGTGGGCCCTGAACCGTCCGGACTTTTTCGCGGCGGCCGCAGGTATGTCCGGCGCGGGGGATCTGGAAGAGCTGGGCTTTTATGACGGACAAAAGGAGCGGGTGCTGAATGCTTTTGGAACCCTGGAAGAATACCGGAACAGCATGAACGATTTCAAGCATCTGTTAAAGGGTCTGATGGCGAATGATACGCCGGTCCCGCGGCTGTATGCCTGCTGCGGCAGACAGGATCCCTTTTACAAGGGAGCAAAGGCATTCGCAGAATATGTAAGGGATACAGGCTGTCCCTTCTGGTTTGAAGAGGAAGACGGCGGCCATGAGTGGGAGTTCTGGGACAGATGGATTCCTGTGCTGTTGGATCGGATGTTGGAGAAGAACTGAAGCGGTCATGGAGGGAAGAAATGGGATTTGTACAATATGATTTTTTATCGGAAAAACTGGGATATCACACGAATTTGTACCTGATTCTGCCCGATTGCATGGGGGCAGGAGAACGGCCGGCAGCTACGCTGTACCTGCTGCATGGAGGGGGAGGAAACGGATTGGATTGGATGCGTTTCTCTTCCATTGAACGCTATGCGCAGGAGCGCAAGCTTGCTGTGGTTATGCCAGAGGTAGATGGAAGCTGTTTCTATGCGGATATGAAATATGGGTATCCCTATTTTACCTATCTGACAGAAGAAGTGCCGCGGGTTGCGGAGACGCTGTTTTCTGTGAATAACCGGGCGCAGGAGAGGCTGGTGGCAGGGTTTTCTATGGGAGGCTATGGCGCGTTCAAGTGGGCGTTTCTGCGGCCGGAATTTTTCGCGGCGGCGGCGAATCTGTCAGGCTTCTCCTTTATTATGGACGTGTTTAGTCCGGAAGGCTTTGGAGGGAACAGCCTGGAGGGACAGGAAAAGATCGTTCGGTGCGACTGGGGAAGCCTGGAGGAATTGAAGGGAAGCGACAGCGATTCAGAGACCTGGATCAAGCGGGCTGTGGAGAATAAAATACAGCTGCCTGCCTTGTTCGCGGGGATAGGTACGGAAGATTTCAGCTATCCGTATGGAAAGAAGTATCTGGAATACTGCGAGAAGTGCGGCGTGAAGATCCACTATGAAGAAATGCCGGGAGCACACGAGTGGAAGGTATGGGATGAAATGATCGTGCGGTTCTTGGATTGGCGGAAGTAGACGTAAACAAAAAGGTCAAGCTGCAGAAGACAGAAGGGCTTGGAACAGGAGGAAATGGACAATGCAGAAATTCAGAAACAGCGCCTTGGAAAGCCATCCGCTATTTTTTGATCCGGCTTACCTGAAGATGGAGCTTTATGAGGATGAAAACGGGAGGAAAGGGCCGAGGCATACCTATGAGAACCCGGGAGTCGTGGTGGAGGAAAATGGGGACGTGCTCTTTTGCTTCTATGCCCCAGGGGCGGAGAAGATGGAGGTGGCCGGATTTAACGGCTGCGCTATGACCGGGGAGCGTCATCCGATGATAAAGGGAGAGGATGGATATTTCCGGGCAAGGGTTTCGGGGATACCGGACGGATTTCACTATCATGAATATTTTCTGGATGGAGTGAGCGTGATCAATCCCCTTGCTCCGGTGGGTTACGGCGCGCACAGAGCGGTCAACTATTTTGAAAAGGGAGAGAAGGACGACGATTTCTATCTGATGCGGGATGTGCCGCACGGAACGGTGCATATGGAGTACTTTCCGAGCAGTGTGACGGGCAGGACGCGCCTGTGCTATGTCTATACGCCTCCCGGTTATGAAGAGAACGGAGAAAAAACATATCCGGTACTGTATCTGCAGCATGGAGGCGGTGAGAATGAAACGGGCTGGATCTGGCAGGGAAAGGCGAACCTGATCTCAGACAACCTGCTGGCCGAAGGCAAGGCCCCTGAAGTAATCATCGTCATGAACTGTCTGTACTGCATGAAAGAAGGAATGCAGGACGCGTTCCTGGCTGGGGATTTCGACGCCATGCTTTGCAAAGATTGCATCCCATTTATCGAAGGCAAATATCGCGTGGATCCGTCCAGACGGGCTATGGCGGGGTTGTCTATGGGGAGTTATCAGACTGTGATGACATCCTTATATCATTTGGGGATGTTTTCCTATATCGGTATTTTTAGTGGCCTTATGGAAAAACGATGGTACAGCCGGCAGGATTATTTTCAGGCGTTTGAGGATGCAGAAGCCTTTCGGAAGAAAGTGAAACTCTTTTTCTTTGGATATGGGAGGCAAGAGGAACGGATTGTAAAAGGGCTGTCACAGGAGTTCGCCATGCTGGAAGAAAAAGGGATTCCATATGAGAGCTACAGCTGCGACGGTTACCATGAATGGACGGTATGGAGACGCTGCCTGCGGGAGTTTTTGTGCCGTATGGGGCAGGAGGAATGTGAGTGAGCCTTTTTGTAAAGGATAGAAATTTCTACAAAGGAGTGGCAGCCATCGCCATACCCGTTTCCGCGCAGAGCATGATTACAATCGGTGTGAACATGATGGATACGGTGATGGTAGGAACGCTGGGGGAAACTAGCCTATCCGCCACAGCGCTGGCGAATCAGTTTGTGAATCTCTACCAGATCTGTTGTATGGGGATTGGGATGGGAGCTAGCGTGCTCACTTCCCGCTTCTGGGGAATGCGCGACCTAATATCGCTGAAGCGCTCTGTGACACTGATGCTGAGACTGTGCATCCTTCTTTCGCTGATATTCATGTTGCCGACTTTGCTGGCGCCTGCTGCCCTGATGCGGATCTATACGGAGGATGTTGCTGTAATCGGGCAGGGAGCTCTTTATTACAGATGGATGGTTCCTTGCTATCTGCTGCAAGGCTTGGCGCTGACATGTACGATCGTGTTGCGTAGCGTGGGGCAGGTGAAGCTGCCGCTTGTCGCTTCGGTTGGAGCTTTTTTTGTGAATGTGTTCTTTAATTGGATTTTTATATTCGGAATGCTGGGTGCGCCGCGGATGGAGGTAGAAGGCGCCGCGCTGGGGACGCTGATTGCCAGGATCTTTGAATGCGGGCTGATCTGTGGGCACTTCTTTTTCAGGGATGAAAAGATACGCTATCGGATACGGGATCTGCTAATGGATTGCAGCGCTCTGACCAGAGAATATGTGTCCGTCAGTCTTCCGGTTTTTGTGTCAGATACGCTGCTCGCATTGGGTAACTCCGCGGTAGCCATGGTGATGGGCAGGATCGGGACCGGATTCGTATCAGCCAATTCCATTACGGTTGTTACCCAGCAGTTGAGTACGGTGCTCATCCAGGGGATTTCCCATGCGGGCTGTATCGTGACAGGCCATACGCTGGGACGGGGCGAACGGGAAAAGGCGCAGGAGCAGGCATGGACATTTCTGATGTTGGGACTTATTATTGGGCTGTTTGCGGGGGGCCTGATTTGGCTGATCAGCGGTCCGGTGATTAGCTTTTACAATATAACAGAGGAAACGGAACAGATCGCGCAGCAGTTGATGGACGCCATTGCCCTGATTGTGGTATTTCAGGCTATGAATAGCATCATGACCAAGGGTGTGTTGAGAGGAGGAGGAGATACCCGGTTCCTTATGGTGGCCGATATCCTGTTTCTATGGCTGGTGTCCATTCCCCTTGGAGCGATTGCCGGATTGTACCTGGAACTTCCTGCATTCTGGATTTATCTGTTCCTAAAGCTGGATCAGGTGATCAAGGCGTTTTGGTGCATCTTCCGGCTTAGGGGCGGGAAATGGATCAAAGCGGTCTTGGCAGGGGATACGGCCTTAAAAGGAACGGCTGGCCTGGAGAAGGAAAGCTGTGAACAATCGATGGAAAAAGGGGGTAAATATCATGAAAACGCAATATAACCAGGCTGTAACAATGGCGCCGGTGTTTTTCGACGCCGTGGGGAAAAAGGCGCATTTTGAGGAAAAGGATGGGAAGAAGCGGATTAGCTATCTGGAGGATCCGCCTGCCGTGATGCTGAAGGGGGGAGGAATGGTAACCTTCCGTTATGAGGCTCCTGCGGCGAAAACGGTGGAAGTAGGGGGAATCAGCGGAAGCATGAGTCGGGAAAAGGTGGCGCTTCTTCGGGGAGAAGATGGTTGTTTTGAAACGACAGTCGAGATTGCGCCAGGTTTCCACTATTTTAACTGGTTTGTGGATGGCGTAAAAGTAGTTAATCCCAAAGCGCCTGTATGCTATGGTTGCTTTGGGGCGGTGAATTTTTTTGAGGTTCCCGAAAAAGAGGATATGTTCTGGTCCCTGCGTGAAGTTCCGCATGGGGATGTGCAGATCCGGAAATACCGTTCTTGCGTGAACGGACATTTGAAAGAATGCTATGTCTATACACCGCCGTCCTATACGGCAGAAACGGAACGGAAATTCCCTGTTTTGTATCTGCAGCATGGAGTGGGGGAGAACGAAACAGGTTGGATCTGGAACGGCAAAATGAACTGGATCATGGATAATCTGATCGCGGAAGGAAAATGCCAGGAAATGATCGTGGTGATGTGCTCAGGATATGCGTTTTTGGAGGGAGAGGATCCGGTATTCTTTCCGGGTGATTTCGACAGGGAATTAACGGAGAGTTGTATCCCGTTCATCGAAAAACATTTCCGCACATTTACAGGGAGAGATGCAAGGGCCGTGGCGGGACTGTCTTTGGGATCCATCCAGTCTACGCTTGCAGCAGCCAAGCACCCGGGATTATTTTCCAGTTTGGGCGTGTTCTCTGGCCTGCGAGATGACCTGATGGATCAGATCGCAGGTCAATCCGCAGATTATCCGATGAAGCATATTTTCCTTTCCTGCGGGAAGGGAGAAGAAACGCTTGCGATCCAGCAGGAGGCCTATACGGCCAAGCTGAAGCAGGCGGGATTGGACTGCGTGCACCGCAGCTATACGGGCTATCATGAGTGGCATGTCTGGAGGGAAAGCCTGCGGGATTTCGTGCAGCTGCTGTTTGCGCCGGAGGAACTTGCGGCGGCGGTGAAAGAAGGGACGCATGATGGGAAAGCGGCGGACAGGCGGGAGCCTGCGGACGGTGATATTCCTGCCGGACAGGCTGAGGAAGAACTGTTGGAACAGCAGACGTTTGCCGCACATCTTTTGTTCTTTGATCCGATCAACAGAGGGCTGCGGCCTGAAGTGGACGATCAGGGCCGCCCGGCCGGACGTTATCCGCTTGTTCCCAAAGGAGCCTGTGCAACAGGAGACGGAAGGGCCCGGTTCTGCTTGCATGCTGCCGGAGCCAAAACGGTGGAAGTGAATATCCTGGGAATGGGGAGATTTCCGCTGAAGGCCCAGGAAGGAGAGGAAGGGTATTGGAGCGCAGAGGTTGACGGTATCGAGCCAGGATTCCATTATCATGAATACTATGTGAACGGTACGTTGGTGCTCAATCCGGACGCCCCTGTAGGATATGGCTGCTTCCAGGCGATTAACTATGTAGAAATTCCGGAGAAAGATTTTAGCACTTATCATCTGTCAGAGGCGCC
>USKC01000169.1 GCA_900555195.1 uncultured Lachnospiraceae bacterium | reverse complement strand
CCGGTAAACGTGCTCAGGAGCGGAGAACGTGTGCTGCTGGATGATGTGACGGTGGAGGATATCTCCGGGACTTTACAAGTTCGGACAGATATTGTAAAATCAAGCGGATATGATTTTGTCAATGCATTTGTCAGGAAGAAAGATGGGTATTAAGATATGGAAAATAAAGGAAGAAAGCCGATTGTGGCCGTGGTTGGAAGGCCGAATGTGGGGAAATCGACGCTTTTTAACGCGCTGGCCGGGGAACGGATTTCGATTGTGCAGGATACGCCGGGCATCACGCGTGACCGGATTTATGCGGATGTGAGCTGGCTGGACCGCATGTTCACCCTGATCGATACGGGAGGCATCGAGCCGGAGAGCTCGGATGTGATCCTTTCACAGATGAGAGAACAGGCACAGATCGCCATCGATACAGCGGACGTGATCCTGTTCATGGTGGATGTAAAGCAGGGATTGGTGGATGCGGATTCCAAGGTGGCCGATATGCTGCGCCGCTCTCATAAGCCGGTGATTCTGGTCGTGAATAAGGTGGACAGCTTTGAGAAGCTGATGGCTGATGTCTATGAATTCTATAATTTAGGGATCGGGGATCCCCATCCGATCTCGGCGGCGAACCGGATGGGACTGGGAGATCTGCTGGATGAGGTGATCGCTCATTTCCCGGAGAAAACAGAGGCTGAGGATGAGGACGAGCGGCCGCGCATTGCGATTGTGGGCAAGCCAAATGTGGGAAAGTCCTCCATTATTAACCGGCTGATCGGTGAAAACCGGGTGATTGTATCGAACATCGCGGGAACGACCCGGGATGCGATTGACACGGAAGTGGAGCATAACGGCAGGGAATATATTTTCATTGATACAGCGGGACTTCGCAGGAAGAATAAAGTCAAGGAAGAGTTGGAACGCTACATGATCGTGCGCACCGTGAGCGCGGTGGAACGCGCGGATGTGGTGGTTTTGGTGATCGATGCCCAGGAGGGCGTGACGGAGCAGGATGCCAAGATCGCAGGAATCGCCCATGATCGCGGAAAAGGCATGATTATCGCGGTGAATAAATGGGATGCCATTGAGAAGGACGATAAGACCATCTACCGCTTTACAGAGAAAATCAGAAATACCCTTTCCTTCATGCCCTATGCGGAACTGCTGTTTATCTCCGCTCTGACAGGGCAGAGGCTGCCCAAGCTCTTTGATACGATCGATGCGGTGATTGAAAATCATGCTATGCGGGTATCCACGGGTGTCCTTAATGAGATCATGGCAGAGGCGGTGGCCCTGCAGCAGCCGCCGTCGGACAAAGGAAAACGGCTGCGCCTCTATTACATCACGCAGGCGTCCGTGAAGCCCCCCACCTTTGTGATTTTCGTCAATGACAAAGAGCTGATGCATTTTTCCTATACAAGATATATTGAGAATAAAATCAGGGAAGCGTTTGGATTTCAAGGCACGCCCATGAAATTTATCATCAGGGAACGAAAAGGAGAATAAGCAATGATACGAGTGATCTGCCTTCTGGTTGGATATGTCTGTGGCCTGTTCCAGACTGCATTTATCTATGGAAAGATGCATGGCATCGATATTCGGGAGTATGGAAGCGGAAATGCGGGGACGACGAACGCGCTGCGCGTGCTGGGCACGAAAGCGGGGCTGATCGTATTCGCGGGAGATGCGCTGAAGTGTATTCTGGCGGTTACGATAGCCAGGCTGGCATTTGGCGCAAGCCATCCGGATGAAGTCTATCTGTACATGCTCTATGCGGCTGCCGGAACGATCCTGGGCCATAACTTTCCCTTTTATCTGAAATTCCGGGGAGGCAAAGGAATTGCGGCTACAGCGGGGCTGATTCTTTCTTTTCATCCCTATTTCATTCCGGTGGCTGCGGTTCTGTTTTTCGGGGCCTTCCTGCTGACGCATTATGTATCCCTGGGCTCTCTGCTGATTTACGCAGGTTTCATGATAGAGCTGGTGATCCTGGGGCAGATTGGGGTATTCGGCATGGATCAGGCCGGACTGAATGAACTCTATATTCTTGGGGCGTTCCTGACCATTCTGGCTTATTGGATGCACAGAGAGAATATCAAACGGCTCATTCACGGCACAGAACGGAAAACATATCTTTTCAAGAAAAACAAACAGCAGTGATGCTTTGGTGGGTTCAAACTGTTGCGAAGAATCAAATAAAGGCGGAAAAAAGAATGGCAGCAAAAATTGGCATGATTGGAGCGGGAAGCTGGGGAACAGCGCTGACCTGGCTCCTTACGAATAATGGGCATCAGGTAACGGTCTGGTCCGCGCTTTCGGACGAGATAGAGATGCTGCGAAAGGACAGGGAACAGAAAGAAAAGCTTCCGGGAGTTCTGCTCTCAGAGGATACCCGTTTTACGACGGATTTAAAAGAGGCTGTGGAAGGTATGGATCTTCTGGTGCTGGCAGTTCCCTCCCCTTTTACGCGGAGCACCGCGGCGAGGCTTAGGGAAGTGGTGTGCCCCGGCCAGATACTTGTGAATGTGGCGAAAGGGATTGAAGAAAATACGCTGATGACGCTTTCGCAGGTGATAGAAGAAGAGGTGCCGCAGGCCGAGGTGGCGGTGCTCTCCGGACCGTCCCATGCGGAAGAGGTGGGAAAAGGGCTGCCCACAGCGATTGTGGCGGGAGCCCGGCGGAAAAAAACGGCGGAATATATCCAGGGCGTATTTATGAGCGAGGCGTTTCGGGTATATGCCAGTCCGGATGTGCTGGGAATCGAATTGGGTGCGGCGCTGAAGAATGTGGTGGCCCTGGCAGCCGGAATCGCGGACGGGCTGGGGTGCGGCGACAACACGAAGGCGGCTCTGATCACGCGTGGCATTAAAGAGATCTCCAGGCTGGGCATGAAGATGGGGGGACATTTTGAATCCTTTTATGGGCTCTCCGGAATCGGTGATCTGATTGTAACCTGTGCAAGCATGCATTCCCGCAACAGACGCGCAGGCATCCTGATCGGGAAGGGATACAGCATGGAGGAGGCCATGAAGGAAGTGAAGATGGTGGTGGAAGGGGTTTATTCCGCAAAAGCTGCCATGGGGCTTGCCAGGAAGTATGATGTGGCGCTTCCGATCATTGAACAGGTAAATGAGGTGTTGTTTAACGGAAAGCCGGCGTCTCAGGCGCTGAGCGATCTGATGCTGAGAGATAAAAAGATTGAGATTTCTGATGAAATAGAGTGGCAGGAACCGTAACGAAAAGGAGAGGAATGTACATGACAGATGAAAGACTGCAGGAACTTCTGCATTCCTTGACAAGAAAAGAAAAAATAGGACAGCTGGTACAGGTTCCGGGCGACGCTTTAAAGGCGCAGGGCCAGGAACTGGGCGTCAGGGATGAACTGGGCATTGATGAAGAGATGATGCGAAATGTGGGTTCTACCCTGAACGTGCTGGGAGCGGAACAGGTCAAAAGAGTGCAGGATGCTTATCTGAAGCAGAGCAGACACAAGATCCCGCTGCTGTTCATGGCGGATATCATCTATGGATTCAGAACTGTGTATCCGATTCCGCTCGCTTTAGGCTGCAGCTTTGAGCCGGAACTTCTGCGGAAATTATGCGCGGCCACATCGGAGGAGAGCGTGGCAGCAGGTGCCCAGGTGACTTTTGCACCCATGGTGGATTTGGTACGGGATGCCAGATGGGGGCGCTGCCTGGAGTCCACCGGGGAAGATACCTTTATGAACGGCCTGTACGCCAAAGCCATGGTTGAGGGATTCCAGCAAGGGCTTGGACAGGATGGAAAGCCGCAGGGGCTTGCTTCCTGCGTGAAGCATTTTGCGGCTTATGGAGCGCCGGAGGGCGGAAGAGATTATAATACGGTGGACATGTCAGAACGCCGCCTGCGCCAGGAATACCTGCCTTCTTACAAGGAAGGGGTGAAAGCTGGCTGTGAGATGATTATGACGTCTTTCAACACCGTAGACGGAATTCCGTCCACCGGAAATAAGTGGCTGATGGATGAAGTCCTGCGCCGGGAATGGGGATTTGGCGGCGTGGTTATCACGGACTATGCGGCGATTGCGGAACTGATCGCGCACGGCGTGGCGAAAGACCAGAAGGAAGCGGCCAGGATGGCGATGGAAGCAGGCGTGGACATTGATATGTGCACGGGCTGCTATGCGAATTGTCTGGATGAACTGATAGAAGAAGGGAGCCTGACGGAGGAGCAGCTGGACAGAGCTGTTCTGCGCGTCCTGCGCCTGAAGAATAAGCTGGGATTGTTCGAGGATCCTTACAGAGGCGCGTCCTGCGAGAGAGAAAAGGAAGTGACAGGTAAGCCGGAATATTTGTCCCTGGCCCGGGAAGCGGCCAGAAAGAGCATGGTGCTTCTGGAGAATCGTGAGAAGACGCTTCCGCTGGAAATGGGAAAGAAAATCGCTCTGATAGGCCCTTATGCGGATCGGAAGGAAGCCCTGGGCATGTGGGCGATCCATGGGGACAGGCAGGCGGTTGTGACGATCAGGCAGGCGCTTGAGGAAATGGGGCAGAAGATCTGCTGCGAAGAAGGCTGTGACACCCTGCTGCCAGAGGATTATACGGATTTGCCTGCTCTGGCCGAACGGGGAGAAAAGAAGCTGTGCAGCGAAGCAAAACGGAAGGAATGCCTGGAGAAGGCGGTGGAGGCCGCGAAAGATGCAGACGTGGCGATCCTGGCGCTGGGAGAAGATGAAATCCAGGGCGGGGAAGGCGGCAGCCGCACGAAACTCACCATTCCCGGAGATCAGATGAAATTGCTGCGCGCGGTGCGCGATGTGGCCCCAAAGGTGGTTGTGGTGCTCTATGCAGGCAGACCCCTCGTTCTGGATGAGGTGAAGGAGCTGGCAGATGCCATTCTCCTAGTGTGGTATCCGGGAACGGAAGGCGGTCATGCGATCTGTGATGTGCTGTTCGGGGAGGCGGAGCCGGAAGGGCGATTGGCCATGAGCCTGCCCAGGAGCGTGGGGCAGCTTCCTCTGTATTATAATTCGTTTTCCACCGGAAGGCCCTATGACGGGAAGACGCCGAACCGTTTCTTCTCCCGTTATACGGACTGCGCCAATACGCCGCTGTATCCCTATGGCTACGGTTTGTCCTACCATAAGGCAGAGTATGGGCCTACAGTTCTTGACCAGCGCACGCTGAAGGCAGGCGGCAGCATCGAGGCAAAGGCGGAGATCACGAATACCTCCGATCGGGCTGGAACGGAAGTGGTTCAGCTTTATATTCAGGACGTATGCGGCAGCGTGGTGCGCCCGGTAAAGGAACTGAAGGGAGTGCAGAAAGTGTTTCTCCTGCCTGGAGAGAAGAAGACGGTATCCTTTGTCATTACGGAAGAAATGCTGCGCTTCTACGGAAAGGAACTGCGCTATGAGGCGGAGAATGGGACATTCCGCGTGACGATCGCTCCGGACAGCAGCGCTGCGTTGGCGGAAGAATTTGTTTTGGAATGAGGATAGAAACAGCGTAAAAGTCATTATGTTACGCGAAAAGAGTTAATAAATCCTAGAAATAAAGACTTAGCAGGTTCCAAGACTAAAGGGGAAAGGTATTCGTGCCTTTCCCCTTTAAAAATTTCATTTACCCGAGTAATATTTCAACTAGAAATAGTATTCGTTTAAATCTCCATTCATTTTCTGATTCCTTTTCTATACAAAAAATTGAATATAAAATTATTATTCTAAATCTTTAATAGCAAACATTTTTACTTTGCTTCATGCGCATTCACTGAATCACATTACACATTATATTCTCTATTAAGATATGAATATAAATTATAGTACGGCTGATATAAGGCATACTATTTTGTTTTATATCAGGAAAATACAGAGGAAGGGTCCAATACTTTGTGTTGACAAAAACTATAAACATATAAAATATGTTTATAAAAAGGGGATGAGAAATACAATGGATTATGGCAAACTCACGTTAGATGAATTGAAACAAGGCTATAGGTATGATAAAGAAAGTAATGCTTATATTTGTAATTATTGTGAACAACATTTTGAAGTTGGACAAATTTTTTCAATTGAAAACCGATTTTATGTTGCGGAACACGCTGTGTCTCAACATATAAAAACAATTCATGAAGGAAATTTACTACAATTACTTACTTCTGAAACAAAGTATAATACATTAACTTCAAATCAAAAAGAGTTACTATCACTTTTTGCTTTAGGTGTTTCTGATAAGGAAATAGCAAAAAAATTAGGTGTAACAGAAGCCACCATACGGCGACAACGCTTTAACTTTAGAGAAAAAGCGAAACAAGCAAAACTATATTTAGCAATATATGAACAAGTGTTTGATGTTAAATCAACCGCAGACAACGCTATAATATCTATTCATAATAATGCAATTTATGTAGATGACCGCTATTTGATAACAGAACAAGAGAAGCAACATATTTTAGAAACTTCTTTTTGTAGCTTAGAACCTCTTATATTAAAAAACTTTTCACCGAAAGAAAAGAAAAAAGTTGTTATTTTTTCCAAGATTGCCGAGCAATTTGAAAAAGGAAAACAGTATAGTGAAAAAGAAGTTAATCAAATTTTGAAGCCAATCTTTGAAGACTATATGACAATTAGACGTTATTTAATTATGTATGGCTTTTTGGAGCGCACGAGAGATGGTTCAAAATATTGGTTGACAGAGTAAAGGAGGAAGTATGCAGCCAGTTATAGGCCAAATCCAGATTACGGTTAAAGACATTGAGCAGGCTGAAAAATTTTATGATCAGTTGATGCCTATTTTAGGCTTTGACCTGACTAAAAAAATAAGTGCGTTGATTCAGAAACACGATTTAT
>USKC01000168.1 GCA_900555195.1 uncultured Lachnospiraceae bacterium | reverse complement strand
TTTGAGGGTATGGGTATTTTTATATGTTCATAGTTTTTAAATAGAGTGCAGATTGAAGCAGTTTCTTTCCGGATGTGAAAGAAGCTGTTTTTTTATTCGCGGCTTGATGGAAGGGGGACATTATGGTACTATTAACGGGGGTTAAACGCCTTTATAGGCGCCTGTCCCCGTTATTTTGCTAAAAAAGGATGAAGATATGGAAAGAAACTTTTTGGAGGAACTCGCCGGTGCGCAGATGGTTTTGGTCGGTGTAGGAAAGGAAATGGAAGCCTCTTTTTCTAAGATGCAGACATCGCCGTTTTATCAGAAACTTTTGAAACAGGCGGACGGACGGGAAGATGCGTGGGCCGTGGAGCAATATCTGAGACTTCATTATTTGAAAAGGCATGCGGATGAGGGGCGAAAGAAAGCCTATGCTCAGTTAGCATCGTTGCTTGAAGGGAAGAATTATTTTATCGTATCACTTTGCACGGATGATTATATATATGATGCAGGCCTTGAAAGGGAAAGGATTGTGACGCCCTGTGGAGGCTATCGGGCGCTGCAGTGTGCTGCTCTGGAAGGGAGCGGACATGGTGCTGCAGCTGGAAGAGACACTGCGGAAATCTCTGAAGGGGCGGCAGGTACGGAGCTGATTGCGGATTCAGCTGTTTGGGAACGGGTACTGGAGCAGATTGACGAGTCCGAAGGAGATCTGGAACGGATTGCGTTTCCTGTTTGCAGTACCTGCGGGAGCCCGTTGGCTTTTAATCAGATTACGACTCCTGGATATAAGGAAGAGGGATATCTTCCCCAGTGGGAGAAGTATAAAAAGTGGCTGCAGGGAACGCTGAACAGAAAATTGTGTATTTTGGAGCTGGGAGTGGGGATGGAATATCCGTCCGTTATCCGCTTCCCCTTTGAAAAAGTCGCTTTCTTCAATCAGAAGTCCTGCTTTTTTAGGGTGCATGGGCGGTTGTACCAACTGACGGAAGAATTGAAGGAACGCGGGACATCCATACATGAGGATGCGCTTGCATTTCTTTTGAATGGATGTGTGCAATAAGAGGCCAATGGAGCGGAAGGGTTCAGATAACGGAAAGTGAGGAAAAAATGGTAGCAGTCATCGATTATGGAGCGGGCAATATCAATAGTGTGGTGAAGGCGATCCGTTTGCTTGGGGAAGAAGCGGTCATCACCAGTGATAAGGAAAAGATCGAAAGCGCGGACAAGGTGATTCTGCCGGGCGTTGGAGCGTTTGGGGACGCGATGCAGAAATTGCATCACCTGAACCTTGTGGAGGAGATTCGGCGCGTTGCCGGGAGAGGAACCCCATTTCTTGGAATTTGCCTGGGCCTGCAGCTTTTGTTTGAACGCAGCGAAGAAAGTGAAGGCGTAGAGGGACTCGGTATCCTGAAAGGGGAGATTTTGCGTATTCCCACACAGCCTGGCATTAAGGTACCGCATATCGGATGGAATTCTCTTCAGTATCCCCGCGAGGGCAGATTATTTCAGGGAATCGAGGAGAATGCCTATGTTTATTTTGTCCACTCTTATTACTTGAAGGCTGAGGAGGAAGGAATTGTAACCGCTACAACGGAGTACGGAACGCACATCCATGCTTCCGTTGAGAAGGGGAATATTTTTGCCTGTCAGTTCCATCCGGAGAAAAGTTCTTCTGTGGGACTTACGATTCTGAAGAATTTTCTTTCGTTATAGGAGGAAATGCGATGCATACGAAACGAATTATTCCCTGTCTGGATGTCAATCGGGGACGTGTGGTAAAAGGCGTGAATTTTGTCAATTTACAGGATGCGGGAGATCCTGTGGAAATCGGAGCTGCTTATGACCAGGCGGGAGCTGATGAACTGGTCTTTTTGGATATTACAGCCTCCAGCGATGAGAGAAAGACTGTAGTTGATATGGTCAGAAAAGTGGCGGAACGGGTTTTTATTCCTTTCACAGTTGGAGGAGGGATCCGAACTGTGGATGATTTTAAACTTCTTTTGCGGGAAGGCGCAGATAAGGTTTCGGTGAATTCTGCAGCGATCCGCAGGCCGGAACTGATCCGGGAAGCCGCAGATAAGTTTGGCAGTCAGTGTGTGGTCGTGGCGATTGATGCGAAGAGAAGGCAGGATAGAAGCGGATGGAATATCTACCTGAACGGAGGAAGGGTTGATACCGGAATTGATGCGCTCGCCTGGGCGGAAAGGGTAACAGAACTGGGAGCAGGAGAAATCCTTCTGACGAGCATGGACTGCGATGGAACGAAGGAAGGGTATGATATTGAATTGACGAGAAAGGTAGCGGATCTGGTTCCGATTCCTGTCATTGCTTCAGGCGGGGCAGGTCGGCTGGAACACTTTTATGATGCGCTGACAGAAGGAAAGGCAGAAGCGGTCCTGGCGGCTTCTTTGTTTCATTATAAGGAACTGGAGATAAAAGAAGTAAAGGAATATCTGCGTGGGCGGGGCGTATCGGTACGGCTCTAAGACAATGAGCGCATATTATGATTGCACCTGTATGGAATACAACAGAAGAAAGGGATAGAAGAGACGATGGGAATGATTGATAATGACTGGTTGGAAGAAATCAGTGGGGAATTCCGGAAACCATATTATGCAGAACTGTTTGCATTTGTAAAGAAGGAATACTCCACGCATGTGGTTTATCCGCCGGCGGACGAGATATTTAATGCATTTCATTTTACGCCTCTGAGTAAGGTAAAAGTGGTCATTCTTGGGCAGGATCCTTACCACAACGAAAACCAGGCGCATGGCCTCAGCTTTTCTGTGAAGCCGTCCCAACGGGAGATTCCGCCGTCTTTGGTGAACATCTATAACGAACTTCATGAGGATTTAGGATGCTATGTTCCGAATAACGGTTATCTGAAGAAGTGGGCGGATCAGGGCGTTCTGCTGCTAAACACGGTTCTTACGGTTCGTGCGCACCGGGCGAATTCCCATCAGGGACAGGGATGGGAGCAGTTTACGGATGCAGTAATTGCTGCAGTGAATCGACAGCAGCGGCCGATTGTATATATGCTGTGGGGACGGCCTGCGCAGAGCAAGATCCCTATGCTGACCAATCCGGAACATTTGATCCTGAAAGCCGCTCACCCGAGCCCGTTATCCGCATCCCGCGGTTTTTTCGGATGCAGGCACTTCAGCAAGGCCAATGATTTTCTGAAAGCGCACGGCGTTGCGCCCATCGACTGGCAGATTGAGAACATCTGAGCCCTGTGCTGGCAGCAAAGGCAGAAATAACAGAGATACTTCGGACAATAGAACGTTAAGGCTGATCGGCTCTGCTGAACATGGAAACGAATGCGGCGAGCAGCAGAAGGCAGCTGCACCAGATGGAAGCTTGTGCGAAAATGGGAACGAGTATGTTTCCGAGCACAGCACCCAATGTAAATGCCAGGATGATTCCATAATAGGTGAGCCCCTTTTGCAGGAAGAGCAGGTCCTTTGTGAAGAAAAAATCGCAAAGGGCCTGTGTGCCTGAACGCAGGTTGCCGATGCACATGGTGGTGGCGGAAGCATTTCCGTTTACCTTGCGGAAGCTTTCCACCTGGATGCCGCAGGCAAAGGAAACAAGAGCATTGGCAGGAAGGTTGCAGCATACGGGAAAGAAGCCTACCAGGAACAGTACAGCACATTCCAAAAGAACCGTAAGCTGCCTCCAGTGAAGGATGGCGGATTCAGAAGAGAAATGCCGGATGATTTCTGCCAGGATAATTCCAAGTGCGAAAGCGGTCACCGGGATGAAATATTGCAGTGCTTTTTGATAATTTTTGACAGACAGATTGATTCCAAGCAGAAGAATATTGCCGGTCTGGGCGTTGGCAAATACACCTCCGCGGAAAATATAAGTATAAGCGTCCATTAAACCGCCGGATAGTGCTAAAAGCAGAGCGAGCTGCCAGGATTCAGATACCTGTCTGTTTTTCTTTTTGTTCATAATTTTCTCCGATCACAAGATGACATCTCCATTATCTTATCATAACGGAATCAAAATACAAGACACGCTTCTCACTGAAAAGGTGAAATCAGTTGACAAATGGTGATAAAATGGTTATAGTGGTTCTGTATAATACTACTAATGAGAACCGGCAATAGAGGAAATCATATGGATGATTCAAGTTTGATTGAGAAATTGATGGCTTTTGGCCTGACGAGACAGGAGGCATCCGTCTATTTGTGCCTGTATCAAAAAGGAACGCTTACGGGATATGAGGCGGCAAAAGTTACCGGTATTTCGCGTTCCAACGTGTATAATGCGCTGGGCGGGCTTGTGGAAAAGGGGGCGGCTTATCTGCTGGAAGGAAGCAGCAGCAAGTATATGGCGGTTCCGGTAGAGGAACTGTGCGACAATAAGCTGCGGCTGTTGGAGGGCATGAAGAAGTGGCTTGTTGCGAATATGCCGAAAACAGACGAACAGGCGGAGGGGTATATTACAATCGTAGGAGAACAGCCTATCCTGGATAAAATGTATCATATGCTGGAGCAGGCAGAAAAGAGGATTTATCTGGCTGCGTCTGGGGAACGCATCGCATCTATGGAGGAAGAACTTGCTGCTTTGCTAGAAAGAAAAGTGAAGGTGGTGCTTCTGACGGATAAAGCGCCGGAACGGCTGAAGGGTGCGGCATGCTATCGCTCCGAAGGGAGAGGAGAGCAGATCCGTCTGATTACAGATTCACGCTATGCATTGACGGGGGAACTGTCAGGCAGCCGGCAGGATATCTGTCTGTATTCCGGGCAGAGAGTGTTTGTCGATGCATTTAAGGAAGCCATGCGCAATGAAATCAAACTGATTGAACTGACCGGAAAAAAGAAAAAGACAAAAGGAGAAGTTTAGTATGGAAAAACGCCCGTTTGTATCGAAGGAACAGATAGAAGAGATTGTTAAGAACTATCCGACACCCTTTCATATCTATGATGAAAAGGGCATTCGGGAGAATGCAAAGAGACTGAAGGAAGCCTTTGCATGGAATAAGGGATACAAGGAATTCTTTGCGGTGAAGGCGACTCCCAATCCGTTTCTCATCGATATTCTGAGAGAGTACGGCTGCGGCTGTGACTGTTCTTCTTTGACGGAACTGATGCTCTGCAAGGCGATGGGAGTGAAGGGGGAGGATATCATGTTTTCTTCCAATGATACCCCTGCAGAGGATTTTGCCTATGCGGCGAAGCTTGGAGCGACAATCAATTTGGATGATATCACGCATATCGAGTTCCTGGAGAAAATCGTCGGAAAGCTTCCGGAGACAATGAGCTGCCGTTATAATCCGGGCGGTGTATTTCAGATCAGCAATGGGATCATGGATAATCCGGGAGAAGCGAAATATGGATTTACCACCCCGCAGATGTTTGAGGGATTTAGAATCCTTAAGGAAAAAGGTGTGAAGCATTTCGGAATACATGCTTTCCTGGCGAGCAATACGGTGACCAATGAATATTATCCGACGCTGGCGCGTCAGCTGTTTGAATTAGCGGTACAGCTGGAAAAGGAGACGGGGGCGGATATTCGCTTCATTAATCTTTCCGGCGGAATCGGCGTTCCTTACAGACCAGATCAGGAGGAAAATGATATCTTTGTGATCGCTGAGGGGGTCAGAAAAGCATTTGAAGAGATTCTTGTGCCTGCCGGAATGGGAGATGTGGCAATCTATACCGAGCTGGGACGGTTTATGCTGGCGCCGTATGGACATCTGATCACACAGGTCATTCATGAAAAGCATACGCATAAGGAATACATTGGCTGTGATGCCTGTGCGGTAAATTTGATGCGCCCCGCGATGTACGGAGCCTACCATCATATTACGGTGCTGGGAAAAGAGGACGCGGCATGTGATCATTTATATGATGTGACCGGCTCTTTATGTGAGAACAACGATAAATTTGCGGTGGATCGGATGCTCCCGAAGGTGGATATCGGCGACTTTCTTGCGATCCATGATACCGGAGCACATGGATTCTCCATGGGATATAACTATAACGGAAAGCTTCGTTCAGCTGAACTGTTGCTGTGTGAAGACGGAGAAGTGAAGCTGATCCGCAGGGCGGAGACTCCGAAGGATTATTTTGCAACCTTTGACTGTTTTGACATCTATAATCGGTTTGACTGGGAGTAAAAATAGGATATGTCCGGCTGGTAAGAAGGCACCTGATAGAGAATGATACAAATGCCGCTGCACAAAAGGTACAGCGGCATTTTGCCGGGTAAAATTTCGGAATAACTGCTCCAAATGGATAGGCAGGATTCCATTGCCTGCATGAACGCTTCAGGGAGAAGCGTATTTCAGGAAGAAGCGCATCTTACTGGCCGGCCAATCTGCGCAGATATGCATCACGACGCAACGTTTCTTTGGTGGCAGCGGCCATATCACAAATCACGCGTATCTCAAATTCATCGCAGTCTTCCAGGATAAGCGCAATCTCCTTTTCAAACGGAACCTTTGCTTTAATGACGTTATCACAGAGCAGGTCGTCACTTGTTATATTCAGAGCATTCGCTATATTGACGATCGTATGCAGACTGACGCGAGTCGTTCCGGTTTCAATATTGCTTAAATGGGTAGGAGAGACTCCCACCATTTCCGAAAGCTTTTCCTGCGTCAAATCGGCTGTGATGCGGGCAATTTTAATGCGTTTGCCGATTGCCTTATAATCAAGTTCCATCTTGCACCCCCTTAGTTGAATAATTTGATCAAACCTATTGTAACCACGGATAGGGTGCATTTTAATAATCTGAAGCCGTATAATACGGAAACAGTTTATAAATATAAAAATATAGATCCGATATAAAGAGAGAACTTTCTCTTTTCGGCTCTATTTCTTGTCCTATCACAGAAGTTTTTCTTATGAAAAACAAAAACCCGTTTCCTTCTCTTACAAAAAGGAACGGATTCTTTGAAAAATGCCGGC
>USKC01000167.1 GCA_900555195.1 uncultured Lachnospiraceae bacterium | reverse complement strand
AAAGAAATCCTGAAGTCCATAATATAAATACCGTTCACATGCATCAATATCATGACGGCCATTCTCTATAATTGCGTAATGCAGATTTTCCGGTGTAAACCGTTCTCTCACAAACATCTCCTGAATCTGGCTGTCCGTCTGATCCCAGATCGGATCGCTGGTGCCGATTCCCTGGAAAATCCGGAAATCCGTTTCCTGCCATCCTCCGGATTCCAGCATATTTTCCAGATAATCCACCGTTTCTTCCGGATGATACAGGCCGCCGTAAGTTCCCATAATCCAGCAGTCGCCGCTCATAGGGAGAAAATATTTGATATAATCCAGGTTATAGATAAACTGATACCAGGTGGTAACCGCTCCCAGAGAAAACCCTCCAAAAGCCCGGTGTTCCCTGGATGCCGCCAGTCCTTCCTCCGTGGTGTTCTCCGCGTAGGTATGGAAACGGCTCTCCACAGCAGGGATCAGGTTCTCCCGCAGGTCCAGATGGAATACGGAGCGTTCTTCCACTGATCTGGAGAAACTTTGCGGTTGATTTTGCACATCGAAGGTGGCTCATACAACGATCATGGGAGGAATATCTGCCGCTTTTTAAAGGCGCGTGTCTTAACGCACGCTCGTGCCGCGCATAAGACGAAACGCATTTACCCAAAAAACAGCCGCAGAATTCATAATGAATTCCGCGGCCGCGCCTACATATTCTATAGTTCCTGTGCATTCCACAACTTTCAAGCCCCTGTGCCTAGTCTAGCCCCTGGGACATTCCTACCGTCCCTTTCATCAATAGAAAACGGGCACTCTCTCCTTCTGCGCCACCGCAATGTAGGTCTTGCCCTCATTCATCTGGATCTCGTTGCCCGCATCATCGAAGTAGCGGGTCGGGCCATAGTCCGTGGTTTTCTGCCAGGTGATATGGATACATTTTCCCTTTGTGAAATAATATCCGTCCTCAGTCGTATCATAGTTATAAAATGCCAGATATCCCTTATCATCCAGGGTCATCCATTTGCTGTTCTGGACGATCACGTTGGCAAAGGCGAGCTGGCTGCCGTCAACGGCATCCGTATGCGCCGCCCCATGGATCGTCTTATAATACAGCCCGTCCGCCGGATTATAGGTAAAGCCTGTCCGGGTGGAAGGGAAAATATTGGACAGATCGATCACATTCGCCGTCGCTGCCCCGGCTCCGTACTGTGCCAGCGTATTTACGCCATTCGCAAACTGAAAATGCTTAGGGCTGTAATACCCGGGCCGGACAGTGAGGGAATAGCCAAGCTGCGCACAGGCTTCCGTGATGCCTGCTGCGCTGATATAGGCGTTATGAGGCGCCCGTCTGTCCGAACTGCGGAAGAACTTGTCCGCTCCGGGAGCATTGCCGCCCGTCCCATATTCAAACGTTCCTGACAGGTTGTTGATGTCCGGCATGCTGATTCGATCCCGCATATACCAAACTCCGCCAAAATGGATCAGGATTGGATCCCATTCTGTAGCGATCGGAATATAATAGGCCCTGCAGCTGCGGATATTTCCGATGCGGGACAGGCCCTGCCAGTCGTCGATGATCGCCATCTGCCTGGAAATATCCCCTTCTTCCATGATCTCATAAAGGATCTTCGCATGGCTGATTCCATAGGACGGCTGTGCGGCCCTGTCAGTGGGCATCATCACCGCAATCGGCCTTGCTGCAGCCTGGGCTGCAGGAACCAGTTCATTGGTATACACACTTCTCACATAACCGGCAGCCGCCTCCGCTCCTGCCGCATTCTGCGCCTGAACCTTCGTTCCGGGCACAGCTGCCAGCGCAAGCGCCAGCATAAATGCCATCACCTTACTCCCTCTTCTCATCTCTCCTCCTTTTCCGCCGCCTCAGGCGGCATATCCTCTCCTCGCAGTCCCCGCCCAAATATTCTTTCCGCTAAAGCCAATCGGCGCGATGCATGCGCTTTCATGCCGCTATGCGATCAGACGCGAGATATCGTTGAACATTACCAGTACCATGACGATCATTAATACGACGAACCCTGCGAAATGCACCATTCCCTCTTTCTCCGGCGGAACGGGTTTCCCGCGCACCGCTTCGATCAGAAGGAATACAAGCCGTCCGCCGTCCAGAGCCGGAAGCGGCAGCAGATTGATCACGCCCAGGTTCACGCTCAGCAGCATTGCAATGTTGACCATATTCACCGCCAGCGCCAGGATACCGTAAGGCGCCACCTGATCTGTCACTTCTCCGATGACCTGCGCCATTCCGATCGGGCCGGCCACATCATCCTTGCTCGCATTTCCCTGAATCAACATTCCCAGGCTCTTGACCGTTGCCTTCAGGCAGTAGCGCACCTCATAATAGCTGTATTTGAAAATACCGAGGTTTCTGCAATCCACATATTCTCCGTATCCCTGGAATCCGAGCAGATAACGCCCTTCCGTTTCGTCATATTTAGGCGTAAGCGTGGTTGTATACGTCTCCCCATCCCGAAGGTATTCGATCTCTATCGACTCTCCGGGATTCACATAGGTATACAGCGGAATTTCCCGCGCGACGCAGATCCTCTCACCGTTCATCTTCGTAATCAGATCGCCGCCCTGCATGCCCGCTTCCTGCGCCGGATAGCCATCCATCACATCCAGGATAACCGGCCTGTCGCTTCCCGCATAACTCACTACGATCATAGCGAATGCAAAAGCGAGAATAAAATTAAAGAAAGGCCCCGCAAACACGGTCGAAATTCTTGCCCAGACCTTCGCGTTGGGGAACGCGCCTTCGGACGCCGTCCCTTTCTCGCTCTCCAGTCCGTCTTCTCCCTCAAACATACATGCGCCGCCGATTGGAAGCAGGCGCAGGGAATATTCTGTTCCCCCCTTATTGAAATGCAGCAGTTTCGGCCCCATGCCGACCGAAAACTCCACCACTGTTATGCCATTCGCCTTCGCAAGCAGAAAATGTCCCAGTTCGTGGGCGATGACAATCACTCCAAATACAAGGATAAACAATATAATCGTCAACAATGAACCTTCTTCTCCTTTAACTGTTCCATATGCTCATAGGTCTCCGCTTCCGCCTGCAGGATCTCTTCCACGCTCGGATTCTCCACCCTGCGGTGGCGGGCCATACATTCTCCGATCAGTTCCGCAATCTCAAGGAAGCCTATCTTCTGTTCCAAAAACAGCGCCACCGCCTTCTCATTGGCCGCATTGAATACCGTCGGCATGCTTCCGCCTTCCCTGGCCGCCTGCATTCCCAGTTTCAGGCCCTCAAAGGTATCGGTATCCGGCCGTTCAAAGGTAAGCTGCCCCACTTGGAAGAAATCCAGCTTTTCTCCTTTCATGGGCTTTCTGTCCGGATAGAAAAGCGCGTACTGAATCGGCAGCTTCATATCCGGCAGGCCCAGCTGTGCGATCACTGCGCCGTCCACATATTCCACCATGGAATGAATGATGCTCTGCGGGTGCACCACCACCTGGATCTGATCCAGACTCACGTCAAAGAGCCAGCAGGCTTCCATCACTTCCAGCGCTTTATTCACCAGAGTAGATGAGTCCACGGTGATTTTGCGCCCCATGGACCAGTTGGGATGCTTCAGCGCATCTTCCACCGTCATGGCCGCAAGTTCTCCCCTGGTCTTTCCGCGGAAAGGCCCGCCGGATGCCGTCAGAAGGATCCGCTCCACCTGTGAACGGTTTTCTCCGTTCATGGACTGGAAAATGGCGCTATGCTCACTGTCCACCGGCAGGATGGATACGCCGTGCTTCTTGGCCAGCGGCATGATCAGATGCCCCGCTGTAACCAATGTCTCCTTGTTCGCCAGTGCGATCGTCTTGCCGCTCTCTATCGCGGCGATGGTGGGCCGGATACCGATCATACCCACGATGGCAGTTACCAGGATCTCATAGGAATCCCAAGCGGCCAGTTCCAGCAGGCCTTCCATTCCGGACAGAACCCGCACCGGAAGGTCACGCACCTTTTCCCGCAGGCTGACGGCCGCCTCTTCGGACCACATCACCGCCAGTTCCGGATGGAATTCCCTGATCTGCCCTTCCATCCGTTCCACATTGCCGCCTGCCGCAAGCCCTTTTACACATAACTCGTCTGGGTTATCCCTTACAATTTGAAGCGTCTGCGTTCCAATGGAACCGGTGGAACCCAGAATAGCGATATTTTTCATCTGTAATTCCCTTTCTATTCAAACTGAATCAGCAGGATTGCCAAGTAATAGATGATCGGCGCGGTAAACAGAACGCTGTCAAACCGATCCATAATGCCTCCATGCCCCGGAATCAGCTTTCCATAATCCTTAATCTCATGGTTTCTCTTGATTCCGGACGCGGCCAGATCCCCAACCTGGGAGATCACTGCGCCAACCCCGCAGATCAGCGCTATTACCCATACCATATTCTGCCCCACAAACAGTTTATCCAAAAAGAGCCAACCAAACAGCGCTCCCACCGCCGCAGAACCTACCACGCCCCCGATTGCCCCTTCCACAGATTTCTTGGGGCTCAGCACCGGGGCAAGCTTGTGCTTTCCGAATGCCATTCCGGCCAGATATGCACAGGTATCACAGATCCATGAACTGATAAAAATCAGCCATACCATATAGATCCCTCCCGGCAGCTGCCGGGTAAGGAAGATAAATGAGAACAATACCGGCGCATAGAAAAAGCTGAAAAACGCATCCATCACCTGCTGTGCCGTCAGTTGAGGGAAGGAGGCCACATACACCAGCATCATCCCCAGGAAAACAGCCGCCAGCATGCCAAGCCAGTATACGGGCTGCACATTCCCGTAGACGATCAGATAATACAGCACAGCCCCGATACAGCCCGTCACTTCCAACGCGCTCCAGTGTTTTGTATTTCCGTTTTCCGCGCTGTGTGCATGCGCCGCGCCGCAGGCGCGCATCAGTTCATGAAAGGCGATGAGGGAAACCACAAGCATTCCCAGCGCGAGAACCCAGCCTCCGGAAAGCAGCAGCAGCAAGGCGACGATCACCAGCACGATGCTGCTTCTCAATCTGACAAAAAACATATCTCTCCTCCCCTATTCAAGATTTTTCTTTCGCTTATTCATCCTTTACCAGCCCATATCTTCTGTCTCTACGATTATATGCCAAAACCGCTTTTTCCAATTCTTCTTTTGTAAAATCCGGCCATGCCACGGGGGTAAAGTAGAATTCCGTATATGCCAGCTGCCACAGCAAAAAATTGGAAATCCGCTGTTCATTGCAGGTCCGTATCAAAAGATCCGGCTCCGGCAGCCCAGCCGTATCCAACGCATTGCCAAAGGCAGCCTCATTGATGTCAGAGATTTCCAGGCGCCCTTCCTTTACCTCTTCGGCTAACTTTCGGCACGCCCTGCAGATTTCATCCCGTCCGCCGTAATTCAGCGCGATCTGGAAATGAAGCCCCGTATTGTCTTTCGTCGCTTCTTCCAGCTGCCCTATCCTGTTCCGGATGTCCTCATCCAGCCGGGTTTTGTCTCCCAACACGCGAACGCACATGTTGTTCTTCGCCGCCGTCTTGAGGCAGGTTTTCATATAATTGCGCAAAAGCCCCATCAGCGCGTCCACTTCATCCTTGGGACGGTTCCAGTTCTCCGTGGAAAAAGCGTACACCGTCAGGTACTGAATCCCCATCCGATACGCCTCCTCGCAAATAACTTCCACATTCTTGGCCCCCTGCACATGCCCGATATTCCTGGGCATACCTTTAGCCTTGGCCCATCTTCCATTCCCATCCAGGATGATCGCGACATGATTCGGTATCTTACAATCCGTCAGCATGAACCCTTCCTTTCCGCCCGCCTTCCGGCAAAGGCAAAAAGGGGCAAGCACTCTCACGCCTGCCCCCTGCAATCGTCTCTTATACGGTGAGGATTTCCTTTGATTTCTCCTCTACCAGCTTATCCACATCCTTCACATAACGATCCGTAAGCTTCTGAAGTTCATTTTCCAGTTCCTTGATTTCATCTTCAGACACATCCTCTTTGGCCAGCTTCTTCAGCTGATCGTTTCCATCCCTGCGGATGTTGCGGATGGCTACCTTGCCTTCCTCCCCTTTCTTCTTCACATCCTTTACCAGGGCTTTTCTGCGCTCTTCAGTCACTTCAGGGAAAACCAGGCGGATCACATTGCCGTCATTGGAAGGAGTGATTCCCACATCAGATGCCAATATTGCCTTTTCAATCTCCCTGATCAGAGACTTCTCCCAGGGCGCGATCTGGATCATTCTCGGTTCGGGAACCGTAATGTTGCCCACCTGCTGAATCGGCGTAGGGCTTCCGTAATAGTTCACCTTAATTTTATCCAGGACATGAGGATTGGCGCGTCCGGCCCGGATCGTGGCGAAATCAGCGGCCAGATGGTCGCAGGTTTTCTTCATTTTGCTGTCGAACTGCTGTAATCTTTCATTCATGGAAATATCCTCCCTTATCTCGTTATACAGTGACCTTCGTCCCGTTAAACGTTCCTTTTACCGTATTTACTATGCTGTTTTCTTCGTTCAGCCCGAACACCCACATGGGCATCCGATTATCCCTGGCCAGAATGGAGGCCGTCATATCCACCACCTGGAGATTCTTCGCAATCACTTCGTCAATGGATACCTGATCGTACTTCTTCGCCGCCGGATTCTTAGCCGGATCTGAATCATATACGCCGTCAATGGCTTTAGCCAGAAGGATCACCTCCGCCTCCACTTCCACGGCGCGCAGCACCACTCCTGTATCCGTAGAAAAATAAGGATGTCCCGTTCCGCCCGCAAAGAAAACCACCATGCCCGCTTCCAGGCAAGCAACTGCTTCATCCTTGGAAAAAAGAGATGTGAAGGAACCGCAGGCAAACGGAGTGAACACAGCCGTCCGCATGCCGACGCTGCGGCAGATCTCGGATACATAGATGCAGTTCATGACTGTGGCA
>USKC01000166.1 GCA_900555195.1 uncultured Lachnospiraceae bacterium | reverse complement strand
AAAGACGTATTGATAAAATCAATGCCGTATTGAACAGCTACGGCATCGCTTCCCTGGAAGAAGCGGAAAAGATCACCAAGGATGCCGGACTGGATGTATATGATCAGGTGAAAAAGATTCAGCCGATCTGCTTTGAGAATGCTTGCTGGGCTTACATTGTAGGCGCGGCGATCGCAATCAAGAAAGACTGCAGAAGGGCTGCTGACGCTGCTGCTGCTATCGGAGAAGGCCTTCAGGCATTCTGTATCCCCGGTTCTGTTGCAGATACGCGTAAGGTTGGCTTGGGACACGGCAACCTTGGCAAGATGCTCCTTGAAGAAGAGACCGAGTGCTTCTGCTTCCTGGCTGGACATGAATCCTTTGCCGCTGCGGAAGGCGCAATCGGTATCGCTGAAAAGGCGAACAAAGTTCGTAAGAAACCCCTGAGAGTTATCCTGAACGGACTCGGAAAAGATGCCGCTCAGATCATCTCCAGAATCAACGGCTTCACTTATGTTGAAACCGAATATGATCCTTATACCAACACCGTAAAGGAAGTATTCCGCAAGTCCTATTCTGAAGGACTCCGCGCGAAAGTTAACTGCTACGGCGCAAATGATGTATGCGAAGGTGTTGCGATCATGCATAAGGAAGGCGTGGACGTATCCATCACTGGTAACTCCACCAACCCGACCAGATTCCAGCATCCCGTTGCAGGAACCTATAAGAAGGAATGCATCGAACAGGGCAAGAAGTACTTCTCTGTTGCTTCCGGCGGCGGCACGGGCCGTACCCTTCATCCGGACAACATGGCAGCTGGCCCTGCTTCCTACGGCATGACCGATACCATGGGACGTATGCACTCCGACGCACAGTTCGCAGGCTCCTCTTCCGTTCCTGCCCATGTAGAAATGATGGGACTGATCGGTGCCGGCAACAACCCGATGGTTGGTATGACCGTTGCTGTTGCAGTAAGCATCGAGGAAGCTGCTAAGGCTGGCAAGTTCTAAGAAAATCTTTTGATTTGAATTCAATAAAAAGAAGGTATTCTGTTGAGGCAGGATACCTTCTTTTTTATTGATTAGGCATATTAAATGATGATCGTAGATACCCCATCCGGGATCACAACAACATGCTTGGAATCGTCCCCATCCATTGCCGACTGTACTGCCATTTCCAGGGATTCACAATATTCCATTTTCATATCCTGCACAATTTCCCGAAGCTGAGTGCGGGTTACCAGGATCACCCGGAACTTTTGGAGGATACGGCATAATATTTGATACTGCCACTGATCCGGAACCGTTTCATACGGAGGCACGCTTCTGATCTTCTGTAAGAGTTCTTCCGGCGACTTACAGTTTTTCATTGCCTGATAGAAATCTTCTCCCCCTGTGCCGTCAGCACACTGCGCGCAGACAATCAGGACAGCCCCTTCTGCCGCCGCTGCTTCTGCTGTGGAAAGGGATTTTACTGTCTGGTAAATATTCTGGTCAAGCGGCGCCCCTCCATTGGATGTGATGACAATGTCTCCTTTTTGGGACGGGTGGACGCCGCACTCTTTTCTCAAAGCTTCACATCCCGCCAGATGCGCCTGTTCCACATCCCCGGCAACCGCATAAACCACTTCTTTCCTCTGATTTATCACAACATTGACAATGTATTGCAAATGCGCCATTTGGGCAGCTGCAATCATATCCCTATGTATCGGGTTGTTTTCCAGATTTCCTGCCCTTGCCTCCGGGCTGTCCAGGAATGGGGCACAGTGATTATACATGATGGTTTCTCTGGAACATACTCCGGGCAGCACGCTTTTTCTTCCTCCTGAAAAGCCTGCAAAAAAATGGGGTTCAATAAATCCCTCTGCCACCAGAAGTTCGGTCTCAACTGCATAACGATTGACTTTAAGAACAGCCCCGGAAGGCAGTTTCCCCAGTTCCACCATGTTTTCTTCGTCGTCGCAGTCATGAACCACTATTTTTTCCCGTTCAAATATTTCATCCCCTAATTTGCTTCTCAATTCCTCTGCCGTCGTGCCTCTGTGGCATCCCGTCGCCACGAGCAGGGTGATCTGTATCTCTTCAGAACCCTTTCTTAATGCCTTTAGAATAGGCGGAAGTATCTTTCTACTTGGCACCGGACGGGTATGGTCGCTGAGTATTACCGTAGCCGTTTTCTTCCCCTCCGCCAGCTGTTCCAGACGCGCACAGCCGATGGGGGAACACATAGCCCGCTCAATCAGCTCCTCCTCTGAAGCTTCCGGCCTTTTTCCGGATATGGATGAATGCAGCAGTTCCCAAGAGCGAAACTGTGCATCCAGATATAGACATTCCTGTCCATAGGGTATTGCAATTTTCCCTGTCTCCATCTTTTCCCTCCCCTGGTGTTTCAAAACCCCCCTACTTTTTGTTTTTTCTAAAACCGTCTTATGAAAATGCCCTTCTTTAAAAAGGAGTATAGCATAAAGGAAGGGTTCTGGGAAGGGTTGGATGCAGATCAGGGGCCGGTGAGAGTTTTGATTCCCTCTCATGGAAGGAGCCTGTTTCCCCGGCGGAACGTGGGAGCCTCTGCGCCGCTGGCAGCTTCTTGCATATTTATGCATTAATTTATACAAAACTCTACCAATTTTATCTTTTTTCATGTATAATAAAAAAACTGGTCTTCACTTCTATAAAAAAGAAGAAAAGAGGGGATCAAGGAGGAAATGTATAATGAAACCAAAGAAAAAGAAATTTGAGACACCTCATACTCTGGTAATCATCGTATGCCTCATCATTCTGGCAGCGGTTGCTACTTATTTCGTCCCATCCGGAGAGTTCACGCGTTATGAAGATCCGGTATCGGGCAGAACCGTGGTGGAAGCGGGAAGCTACACCTCTGAAGGGACCAATCCCGTCAGCCCTCTCAGAATTCCCGCAGTGATGTATCAGGGCATACTGGAGGCAGTTGATGTCATCGCTTTCCTGATGATCATTGGCGGCGCCTTTGAACTCGTAAATGTGAGCGGGGCTATTCTCGCCTTATGCAGGACAGCTGGACGGAAGCTGAAGGGAAAGGAAATCTTTGTGGTTCCCATGTTTCTGACCCTTTTTGCCATATTCGGAACCACCATGGGCATGTCCAATGAGGTAGCTATCTTCGTTCCCATTGGGATCACCATGGCTTTGACCCTTGGCCTCGATAAGGTTACCGGCATGGCAATGGTTGCCGTAGGCGCTGCCACAGGCTTTACAGCCGGCCTGATGAATCCATTTACAGTTGGTGTGGCGCAGGATATAGCAGGCGTTCCCCTTTTCTCCGGCATGGGGTTCCGGGCCATTCTGTTGGTGGCAATGCTTGTCATTGATACCATTTATATCATTGCTTATGAGCGCAGGATCAAAAAGCATCCGGAAAAAAGCATTCTGGCCGGTCTGCCGGATGAAAAGGAATTCATTGCGGATGAGGGCGCGGATGAAAAGATTACCGGCCGTCAGACGGCAGTCCTTATCGTACTTTTCGGCACGCTGGCCATTCTGATTTACGGTCTTCTTATTTATCAATGGTATTTTGAGGAAATGGCCGCTCTCTTCCTAACGATGGGTATCATCTGCGGTTTTATCTCCGGCCTTTCTCCCAGCAAAATCGCTACCACCTTTACAGCCGGAGCCAAAGGCCTTGCCGGAAGTGCCCTGACCGTAGGCTTCGCCCGCGGCATTATCATTATACTTGAGGATGCCATGATCATTGATACAATCTCCAATGCGGTGGCAGTCGCAGTCAACTCCCTGCCCGCCTCCGTCCAGAGCATCGGCTTTTTCCTGGCCCAGACGGCTACCAGCTTTGTGATTACCTCCGGTTCCGGCATGGCGGCGGTCACCATTCCGCTGATGTCGCCAGTAGCGGATCTGATCGGTCTCAGCCGGCAGTCACTGGTTCTGGCCTACCAGATGGGTGATGGGTTCTCCAACCTGCTTCTTCCCACCACCTCCAGCCTGTTGGGAACCCTGGCGGTATCCAAAGTGCCTTACGGCAGATGGGTCAAATTCATGTTCCCGCTGTTCCTGATCTGGACAGTTCTCGGCTGCATTATGATGGCGCTTGCTGTAGCCATCGGATATTAATTATTACCAAATAACAATCCGCAGGGACAGAATGAGGAAAATAGATATGAATAAAAAAGAAAGAATCATACAATATATCGATCAGATTGCACCAAAGCTGGAAGAAATGTCCGATCAGATTTTCGATCTGGCCGAGATCAGCTGTCAGGAGATTCAATCCTGTAAGCTTCTTGAAGCGTATCTGAAGGACAATGGATTTCAGGTGGAACATAACATCGGCGGTATGGAAAACTCCTTCCGCGCTGTCTATGAACAGGGAACGGGCGGCCCTTCCTTTGGCTTGCTGGCGGAATATGATGCCCTCTCTATGGGACATGGCTGCGGACACCAGATGCAGGGTCCTGCCATCATCGGAACAGCCCTCTGTATCAAAGAACTTGCGGCAGATCGTCCGTATAAACTGGTCATATACGGAACTCCCGCCGAAGAAAGCCTGGGCGGTAAAATCATCATGCAGGAAAACGGCTGTTTTCAGGACATCGACATCGCCCTGATGATGCATGGATCACCGGAAACCTGCGTGGACATCAAGACCATGGCTCTGGAAAATTTCCGCGTCACCTTCTATGGAAAGGAAGCGCATGCAGCCATGAGCCCCGAGCAGGGACGCAGTGCCCTGGATGCCATCCTGCTTTCCTTCCACGGCATCGAATTGCTTCGGGAACATGTGCGGGAAGATACCCGGATGCACTATACGGTACTGGATGCAGGCGGCCCTACCAATGTGGTGCCCGGCAAGGCGGTTGCAGAATATACCCTGCGCTCTTATAATACCAGCTATCTGGCACAGGTGGTCGAACGTTTTAAGAAGATCATTGAAGGTGCTTCCCTGATGACGGAAACCACCTACAGCATGGAACGCGATCCAGCTTACAGCGCTAAGATACCTTGTATAAAACTGAATGAGTTGATCATGAATAATGCCGCAGCCTTCAATGCTCCTTCCATAGCCCCTCCGAGAGAAAAGACCGGCTCCACTGATTTTGGAAATGTAATGTATGAAGTGCCTGGTTCCTGTATCCGCATGGCATTTGTTCCATCGGGAACGCCTGCTCATTCTCAGGCCTATCTGGATGCAGGAAAATCTGAAGCCGCTCACAGGGCAGTACGTCTTTCCGCCGAAATCCTGGCAGCCACCTGTCTGGATATTCTGGATAATCCAGCGCTGATGCAGGAAATCCAGGAGGATTTTACGCAGAGGAAGGCACAGATGGGAGCTAAAATCTGAGCTTACCGTTCTTCTCTGAAATAATTGACCCCGCATGCTTCAGGCATACCAAGATTTTTGTTTTTTCCTATACTAGTTATGACGATCACAAGGCTGGTGACAATATAAGGGCACATATCATAGATAAAAGAATTCAGGCCAGGGATGGAGACATAGAACCGCATAATCATTAACGCCCCGAAAATGATGCTGCACAGTATCGCACACATCGGATTCCACATGCTGAAGATAACCAAAGCAACCGCAAGCCATCCGTATCCACTAATACAATCGTGTACCCATACTCCATTGTTCGTCACCATGCACATGTACATTCCGGCTGTGCCGCATAATCCGCCGCCCACAATTGTTGCCATATAGCGATATCTGGTTACAGATATGCCCGCGGCGTCCGCGGCAGCCGGATTTTCCCCTACAGCCAGCAGCTTCAGCCCTCTCCTGGTTTTAAACAGGAAAATATAGCATAAAACGGCCGTCAAAAATGAAAAATATACCAGCCAGTTATAATGGAAAAATAGTTTTCCCACCACGGGAATGTCCGACAGGATCCCCAATTGCAAGTTTCCGAACGCCGCATCCGTTTCGTCTGAAGCGGAAACATATCCCCCTGCATTCTGTCCCATTAATTCTCCAAAAAAGTTGCCAATTCCTGTCCCAAGGATAGTAATCGTAAGGCCGATAACATTCTGATTGGCATGCAATGAAACCGTCAAAAAGCTGTATACAGCGCTTGTTGCCATACCAGCCAGGATGGAGCATACAAAGGCGGCAGCAGCAGCCCCGGTTCCTTCAAATCCGATTTTCTCAGCGCTTACAGCCCCTGCCAATCCGCATACCGCTCCAATATACATCGTCCCTTCCACGCCCAGGTTAATATTTCCGGACTTCTGTGTCAAAATCTCTCCGACCGTTGCCAGAATCAAAGGAGCCCCGGCAAGAAAAGCCGCCACTAAAAAATTAACCAGCATTGCTTTCCCTCCTTCTTACGATTTCATAACCGATGAAAAATTCACATCCCATCATAAAGAGCAGGATAATCCCCACCATTACATCCGCGAAAGAAGCCGGAATCAGGAAATCTGTCTGAATATAACTGGAACCTCTTTCCAACGTGGAAATAAACAGAGCCGCCACGAGCATGCCGACGGGATTTATCCCGGCCATCCATGCTACCGTAATTGCCGTAAATCCCATCCCACCCGCCGTAGAATCAGATAATGTTCCGTCGGCTCCTGACACCTGCAGGAATCCGGCCAGCCCACATAGGGCTGCTGAGAGGAACATCGTCCGAAGGATGCTGCTTCTGACCGAAATCCCCGCATATCTGGCCGTGTTCTGTGAATCTCCGACCACCTCTATTTCAAACCCTTGCTTCGTTTTTTTTGCATAAATATAGAACAGCACCATGAGCAAAATCACAATCATCCATCCAATATGTACGCCAAATACTCTGGGTAAACGGGCATTTATAGATAGCATCTTGACTTGCGGATAGGCATTGTACTCATCCTGCCAACTTGGAGTATTCTGGAGCAGAACGATAAATTTCTGCGCAATATAATTGAACATCAATGTAAGCAAAGTCTCATTCGTATTCCATCTTGCCTTACATGCTCCAGGAA
>USKC01000165.1 GCA_900555195.1 uncultured Lachnospiraceae bacterium | reverse complement strand
ACCATGTATCCGGACTGGCTGAGTCTGACCGGTGAGGGCTATGTGGCCAGCATGTATAAAAGATATGGCAAGATCATTTCACCCATGGGATGCCGCGCATTCCTTTCTCCCTGGTATGTGAGGGGAGGCATGCATCCCGCGGACGATGAGGATGAACCCGTGTTTGTAGGACGGTTCAACATCGGCGCGGTCTCCCTCCATCTGCCCATGATCCTGGCCAAATCCAGACAGGAAGGGAAGGACTTCTATGACGTGCTGGATTATTACCTGAACCTGATCCGCAAGCTTCACATCCGTACCTATGCGTATCTGGGAGAGATGCGGGCATCCACCAATCCGCTGGCGTACTGTGAAGGCGGTTTTCTGGGAGGACATCTGAAGCTGACGGATAAGATTAAACCGCTGTTAAAATCAGCTACCGCTTCCTTCGGAATCACCGCCCTGAATGAACTGCAGATGCTCTATAATGGGAAATCCCTGGTGGAGGACGGCCAGTTCGCGCTGGAAGTGATGGAATATATCAACAGCCGGATCAACGAATTCAAGGAAGAAGACGGAAACCTGTATGCGATCTACGGCACGCCTGCGGAGAATCTCTGCGGCCTGCAGGTGAAGCAGTTCCGTGAAAAGTACGGCATTATAGAAGGCGTGTCGGACAGGGAATATGTGAGCAACAGCTTCCACTGCCATGTGACGGAGGATATCACGCCCATCGAGAAACAGGACAAAGAAGGCCGTTTCTGGAACCTGTGCAACGGCGGAAAGATTCAGTATGTGAAATATCCCATCGATTATAACCTGGAGGCTGTGAAAACACTCATCCGCAGGGCGATGGATAAGGGATTCTATGAGGGCGTGAACCTATCCCTGGCTTATTGCGATGACTGCGGCCATCAGGAACTGGAAATGGATGTATGCCCTAAATGCGGAAGCCGGAACCTGACGAAGATTGACCGCATGAACGGATATCTGTCCTATTCCAGGGTGCATGGGGATACCCGCCTGAATGACGCGAAGATGGCAGAAATCGCGGAAAGGAAATCAATGTAAGACATGCGTTACCATAATATTACGAAAGATGATATGCGAAACGGCGACGGCCTCCGGGTTGTCCTGTGGGTGGCGGGCTGTGAGCACTGCTGCAAGGGCTGCCATAATCCTATCACCTGGGATCCGGAAGGCGGCCTCCGCTTTGATGAAGCGGCGAAGCAGGAAATCTATGACCAGCTGGATCAGTCCTATATTTCCGGGATCACTTTTTCCGGAGGCGATCCGCTGCATCCGGCCAATAAAGGGGATGTGCGTAGGCTGATGGCGGAGATTAAGAAGAAATATCCGAATAAAACGATCTGGCTGTATACCGGAGATGTGTGGGAAAGGCTGTATCAGGATTCTATTCTCACCTATGTGGATGTGCTGGTGGACGGAGAATTCCAGATCGATAAGCGGGATGAGAAACTGATGTGGAAGGGAAGTTCCAATCAGCGGGTCATCGATGTACAGGCCTCTCTGAAACAGCAGGATCCCAGCGTCCCCATTCTCCACTGCCCGGATTATGCGCAGACGCCTGACGGGCAGACAGATATATTTGCAAAAGCAGCATGGCAGAAAGGAGCAGCAGGATGCGAAGGATAGCAAAATTTATGAAGGTGAGCAGGGAGGAATTCCTGAAGGATTATATGGACGCCTTTCCGGAATGTTCAAAAGAAAAGGCGGAAGCGATATACGAAGGGATCAGACTGCCCAGAAGGGCGACATCCGGAAGCGCGGGCTATGATTTTTTCATTCCTTCCGACTGTACGCTCGCTCCGGGAGAGACGGCAAAGATCCCGACTGGAATCCGGGCATGGATGGAGCCGGAATGGGTGCTTCATCTGTATCCGAGAAGCGGCCTGGGCTTTAAATACAGGCTGCAGCTGAACAATACTGTGGGAATCATTGACAGCGATTATTATAACAGCGACAATGAAGGCCATATTTTCGCGAAGATCACCAATGATTCCAATGAGGGAAAGACGCTGGAACTGAAGGCTGGCGAAGGGTTCATGCAGGGAATTTTCCTGGAATATGGAATTACCCAGGATGATGAGGCGGACGGTGTAAGAAACGGTGGTTTTGGAAGCACAGGCAGGTAAAGTACAGGCTGCCAGATGGCTGGAGGCTTATATATCCGCATAAATTCACTCCTTTTCGGGCAGAATGATCGTATCTGTCCGAAAAGGAGTTTTTTTGCTTATGGAGAAACATATGGCCCCGGGGCTTAGTGAAAACATGGACTATCTGAATGAAACGCTGAAAGTGGATCAGAGTTTTGATATCATCTGCCGCAAGATCCGGATTGGGGGAAGGGAGGCCTGCCTTGCTTTCATAGACGGCTTCTGCAAAGATGAACTGATGGAAAAGATTCTGGAGCACTTTCTGGAAATGGAAGAGAAGGATATGCCGGAGGATGCGCAGGGGCTGTCAAAAGGATTTGTGCCCTATGTGGAGGTGGAACTGAAGGCGGAATGGGAAGAGATTTTCTATGCCATTCTGTCCGGCGTGCCGGTTCTTTTCGTGGACGGCTATGAACAGTGCATTCGGATAGATGCGAGAACCTATCCGGCAAGAGGCGTGGAAGAGCCGGAAAAGGACAAAGTGCTGCGGGGCTCTAAGGATGGGTTCGTGGAGACCATTGTGTTCAATACTGCGCTCATCCGGCGTAGGATCCGTTCCCCCAAGCTGGTGATGGAAATGCTGCGTGCAGGGGAAAGTTCCCAGACGGATATCGTTATCTGCTATATGGATGACAGAGTGGACCATGCCTTCCTGGACAAAATCCGGAAACGGATCCAGTCCATCCGGGTGGATGCGCTGACCATGAACCAGGAAAGCCTGGCGGAATGCCTCTATCAGCGGAAATGGTATAATCCCTTCCCAAAGTTTAAATTCACGGAACGGCCAGACACGGCAGCGGCGCAGGCGCTGGAGGGAAATATTGTCTTGCTGGTTGATAATTCTCCCTCTGTCCTGATCCTGCCCACAACGGTATTTGATCTGGTAGAGGAGGCGGATGACTTCTACTTCCCTCCGATCACAGGAACCTATTTGCGCCTTACAAGACTGTTGATTGCGATTTTGACTTATTTGCTCACACCGACTTTTCTGTTGTTCATGCAATATCCGCAATGGCTGCCGGAAGGTTTTGATTTCATCCGGGTAAGGGATACGGTGAACATTCCGCTCATCTGGCAGTTTTTACTACTGGAACTGGCGATCGACGGCCTTCGCCTGGCAGCGGTGAATACGCCGAATATGCTGAGCACGCCGCTGAGCATCCTGGCCGCGCTGGTATTGGGGGAATTCTCCGTCCAGAGCGGATGGTTCAACAGCGAAGTGATGCTGTATATGGCGTTCGTAGCCATGGCCAGTTATACTCAGGCCAGCTACGAACTGGGATATGCGCTGAAATTCATGCGCATTCTGAATCTGATCTTCACATCGATCTTTGGAATCGCAGGATATGTATGTGGCATCCTTCTGTGCGTGATCAGCATAATCAGCAACCGCACCATATCCGGGCAAAGCTATGTATACCCGCTGATCCCCTTTGACGGCAGAAAACTGGCGGATCGATTCTTCCGTCCCAGGCTGCAGGGCAGCCTGAAGGGAGAGGTCCCCTCTTTGGACGGGCGAAAAACTGGACAGCATGGAAAGTGAACTGCACCCGCTCAGAAAAGTGACCGAAAACATGATAGAAAATAAGGCTGGAAAAATGTGTTGACACAGAAAGGCCTTTATGCTACATTGACATTAGTTTAAGGCAAATATGATTTTCCAAATACGAAGATGGGAAGAAGTAAGGGAGAGCGGAACCGACAGAAAGCAGCCGGCAGATGAGAGGCGCAGGAGAAGTCCCCTGAATACATCCCGGAGTGGCGCACCGAAATCGAGGGAGAGTAGGCTGCGACGGAAGGCGACCGTTATCGCGCAGGAGTATCGCTAGGAACTGTCCGACTGCAGGCGGAAGGGAACAGCCGTACTTGGTGAGGCAGACAGCGTAAGCTGGCTGTGAAGAAAGGTGGTAACACGGTCTTGGAAGATGCGTCCTTTTTCCTGGGAACAGGAAGAAGGACTTTTTTTTATTCAATAGGAAATTTTATTTCCTATCGGATAAAAAAACGTTGATGCGCACTCACGCATAATGCAGTTGTTGCCTTACGGATAATTTGAAAAAGGAGAGAGGAAGATGAAGGTATTTGAAGAGTTAAAAGCGCGCGGTCTGCTGGCGCAGCTGACGGACGAGGAAGAGATCAGAGAACTGGTGAACGCAGGGAAGGCGACTTTCTATATCGGCTTTGACCCGACGGCGGACAGCCTCCATGTGGGCCATTTCATGGCGTTGTGCCTGATGAAGCGGCTTCAGATGGCGGGAAACCGTCCGATCGCGCTGCTGGGCGGAGGAACGGGCATGATCGGGGATCCTTCCGGAAGGACGGATATGAGAACCATGATGACCAAGGAGACCATTGATCATAACTGCGCCTGCTTCCAGAAACAGATGAGCAAATTTATTGATTTTTCGGATGGAAAGGCCATTCTGGCTAACAATGCCGACTGGCTGCTGGATTTGAACTATGTGGAACTGCTCCGAGAGGTGGGGGCCTGCTTTTCCGTCAATAATATGCTCCGTGCGGAATGCTACAAGCAGCGTATGGAGAGAGGGCTCAGCTTCCTGGAATTCAATTACATGATTATGCAGAGCTATGACTTCCTGATGCTCTACAAGAAGTACGGCTGCAATATGCAGTTCGGAGGCGATGACCAGTGGAGCAATATGCTGGGCGGAACCGAACTGATCCGTAAGAAACTGGGAAAAGATGCTTATGCGATGACCATCACCCTGCTTCTGAATTCCGAAGGAAAGAAGATGGGTAAGACCCAGAAGGGCGCGGTATGGCTGGATCCGAATAAGACCTCTCCGTTTGAATTCTACCAGTACTGGAGGAACATCGCGGACGCGGATGTGCTCAAGTGCCTGCGCATGCTCACGTTCCTGCCGGTGGAACAGATTGATGAAATGGATAAGTGGGAAGGAAGCCAGCTGAATACGGCGAAGGAGATCCTGGCCTTTGAACTGACGAAGCTGGTGCATGATGAAGGAGAGGCGCAGAAGGCGCAGGAGAGCGCAAGAGCGCTGTTCGCAGGCGGAAGCGCTGCAGAAATGCCCACCGCCAGACTGACGGAAGCGGATCTGAAGGACGGCAACATTGATATTCTTGATCTGCTGGTAAAATCAGGCCTGGTATCTTCCCGTTCGGAAGGACGGCGCGCTGTGGAACAGGGAGGCGTGTCCATGGAAGGAGAAAAGGTTACGGATATCCATGCGACCTTTGCCGGAGAGGATTTCGCGAAGGATGGAAAGGTGCTGAAGCGCGGCAAGAAGAACTTCAAGCGGATCATCGTGGAATAAGCCTTTGGGCAGACTGTATCCTGAAATTTTCAGGAACGCGCAGCCTTGTCCTACCTGAAAGACGGCAGAAAGTCATAAGAGTGGCGGAATAATCTTCCCCTTCCAGCCATATACTGGTACCATCCAGGAACAGGCGGAAGGGGATTATTTATGGATACTTTGCATACTCAGAATCTATACAGGGATATTCAGCGAAGAACCGGAGGCGAAATCTATATCGGCGTGGTCGGGCCGGTGCGTACCGGCAAATCCACCTTTATCAAACGATTTATGGATCTGCTGGTACTCCCGTATATTACGGATGAGGCGGAACGGGCGAGGGCGCAGGATGAGCTGCCCCAGAGCTCCGGAGGGAAGACGATCACCACCACGGAACCCAAATTCATCCCGCAGGAAGCGGCACAGATCACCCTGAGCGGCGATGTGGGCGTGAAGGTGCGGCTCGTGGACTGTGTGGGCTTTATGGTGGAAGGCGCGGCCGGGCATATGGAAGATGACGAGGAACGATTGGTGAAAACGCCCTGGTATGACTATGAGATCCCATTTACCCAGGCTGCGGAGGTTGGAACAAAGAAGGTCATTACCGATCACTCCACAATCGGCATCGTCGTGACCACGGATGGAAGCATCGGGGAACTGGCCAGGGAAAATTATGAGGCGCCGGAGGAAAAGGCGATCCAGGAACTGAAAAAGCTGCATAAGCCCTTCCTTGTGCTGGTGAATTCTTCCCGTCCCTTCTCGGACGAAGCGGCCAGGACAGCGGCGGCCATCCAGGAGAAATACCATGTGACGGCGCTGCCGGTGAACTGCGAGCAGCTGAAAAAAGAGGATATCAACCGGATCATGGAAAGCGTTCTCTATGAATTCCCGGTTACCATGATCGAATTCTATATGCCGAAATGGGTGGAGATGCTGCCCAATACCCATAGGCTGAAAGCGGAACTGATCGGACAGATCCGTCAGATGATGGAAGGGATCGATACGATCAGGGATGTGGTGGACGGAGCGGTGACGCTGGGAGGAGAATATATCCGGCGCTGCATCACGGAGAGCATCAATATGGCGGATGGGAGCATCCGGGTGGTGCTGGATGTGGACGACAAATATTATTATGAAATGATCAGTGAGATGATCGGTGAGAACGTGAGCAGCGAATATCAGCTGATCGCCGTATTGAGGGAAATGTCCAAGATGCGGAAGGAATATGCGAAGGTGCTGTGCGCCATGGAATCCGTGCGAATGAAGGGCTACGGCGTGGTGACGCCGGAACGCTCCGAGATCCGGCTTGAGAAACCTGAAGTCATCCGCCACGGCAATAAATTCGGCGTAAAAATCAGGGCGGAGAGCCCTTCCATCCATCTGATCAAGGCGAATGTGATCACCGAGATCGCCCCGATTGTGGGCACACAAGAGCAGGCGGAGGATCTAATCCACTACATCTCTGATGCGGAGAAAGATGCCGAGGGCATCTGGGAGACCAACATCTTCGGGAAAACGGTGGAACAGCTGGTGAACGACGGAATCTCCAACAAAATCTCCATGATCGGAGAGGAAAGTCAGATCAAGCTACAGGA
>USKC01000164.1 GCA_900555195.1 uncultured Lachnospiraceae bacterium | reverse complement strand
GGGAAAATGGATTTATATGTTCGTCGATGGCTTTTGCTTGTAACCGGGAAAGGGATAAGGTATACTGGAGATAAGGAAAAATAGCGGCCACCATGCCGCGAAGGGAGAAGAAAATGGCAGAAGTGAGACCTTTTCGGGCGATCCGGCCCAGGAAAGGGCTGGAGGAACGGATTGCAGCCTTGCCATATGATGTGTACAGTGAAGAGGAAGCGAGAAGGGAAACGGAGAGAGAACCGCTTTCATTTTTGACGATTGACAGGGCGGAGACGCAGTTCCCAGCCGGAACAGATCCGGAGAGCGCACGAGTTTATGAAAAAGCGGGAAGTCTTTTGTGGGAGCGGATGGAAGATGGGATATTCGTTCAGGAAAAGGAGCCTTCCTACTACATATATGAGCTGGAGATGGACGGGCGGGTACAGACTGGAGTTGTGGGTTGTGTATCCGTAAATGACTGTCTGAATCATGTGGTCAAAAAGCATGAAAACACGCGTAGGGAAAAGGAGGAAGACCGGGTGCGCCATGTGGATGCCTGCGATGCGCAGACCGGGCCGATTTTCCTGGCGTATCGTTCCAGGACGGAAATTGATGCGATCGTGGAGCGCTGTAAGAGGAAAGACAGGCTGTATGATTTCCGGTCTTTAGATGGAATCGCGCACCGGGCATGGCGGATTGACGGAGAAGAAGAGATTGGGAAGCTTCAGGAAGCCTTTGCAAAAGTGGAGTCGCTCTATATTGCGGACGGACATCATCGCTGCGCTTCCGCGATCCGAGTTGCGTTGCAAAGAAGGAAAGAAAAGCCGGAAGGAGGGGAATTTGATTCCATTTTATCTGTGCTTTTTCCGGACGATCAATTAATGATTATGGAATATAACCGAGTGGTAAAGGATCTGAACGGATTGTCGGAAGAGGAATTCCTCAGCCGGATCGGGGAATCCTTTCTTGTAGAGAAAGTGGACGGGCCTTACAGGCCGGAACGAAAAGGGACTTTCGGATTGTATCTTACGGATGCATGGTATCGGCTCGAGAGAAAATTGCCTGTTGAAAGCGATCCCGTGGCAGGGCTGGACGTATCCGTTCTGCAGGAGCGGATTCTGGGGCCGATTCTGGGAATACGGGATCCGAGAACGGACGGACGGATCGATTTTGTGGGAGGAATCAGGGGGCTTTCGGAGCTGGAACGCAGATGCAGGCAGGACTGCAGGGCGGCGTTCTGTCTGTATCCTACGTCGATTGAGGAATTATTTGCCGTGGCTGATGTTGGGCGCCTGATGCCGCCGAAGTCTACCTGGTTTGAACCAAAGCTCCGCAGCGGGCTGTTTATCCACAGCCTGAAAGAGGGAAAAGAAGAACAGCAGTGACGGTTGACACCCATATGGACCGTTGCGAATAATGAAAGAAAGAAGAGGGAGCAGATATGAAGGATAAGTTGTATAAGCTGATGAATTGGCCGGAGATTGAGGCGGTGATCTATTCGGAAGAGGATAATCCGCATAAAATCCTGGGGCCCCATGCGGCGGGAAGTTCCACTGTGTTTCAGATGTTTGCGCCTGGAGCCGAGCGGGTGGAACTTCTGCTTGACGGCACAGGGAAAGCGGTGGAAATGGAACTTGCGGATGATGCCGGTTATTTTGCTGTTCTGGTACCCGGAAAGGAAGTTCCTGATTATGCATATCGAATCCATTATCCGGACGGAAAAGTGAAGGAAGAGAGGGATCCTTACAGATACGGACCGGTCATTACCAAGCAGGACACAGATCTGTTCTCCGCAGGGATTCATTATGAAGCATATCGGATATTGGGTGCGCATATTTGCACCATTGACGGGACGGAAGGGGTGCATTTTGCCGTCTGGGCGCCGAATGCCCTGCGCGTGAGCGTGGTGGGGGACTTCAATGAGTGGGACGGCCGCGTCCATCAGATGAGGAGGCTATGGGATTCCGGGATTTTTGAACTGTTCATTCCGGGAAAACTGGAGGGACAGAATTACAAATATGAATTAAAGGCGAGAGGCGGACTGACCTATCTGAAGGCGGATCCATACGCATTCAGCCAGCAGCTTCGGCCGGATACTGCATCCATTATCCGGGATATTTCCGGATTTGCCTGGGAAGATGAGGACTGGATCCGAAAAAGGGAAAAGACAGACTATACCAAGGAGCCGGTCAGCGTCTATGAATTGTATCTTGGTTCCTTCAAAAGGCCGGAAGACGACCGTCCCTACTGTAATTACCGGGAACTGGCTCCGGCTGTGATTTCTTATGTGAAGGAAATGGGATATACCCATGTAGAACTGATGCCGGTCATGGAACACCCTTTTGACGGTTCCTGGGGATATCAGGTGATCGGCTATTATGCGCCGACGGCCAGATACGGAACTCCGGAAGATTTCATGTATTTCATGAACGAGCTTCATAAGGCGGGGATCGGGGTGATTCTGGATTGGGTTCCTGCGCATTTCCCGCGGGATACCTATGGGCTGTCCGCGTTTGACGGGACCTGCCTGTATGAGCACAAGGATCCCAGGCAGGGGGCGCATCCGCACTGGGGAACCCTCATCTATAATTACGGCAGGCCCCAGGTGAGCAACTATCTGATCGCCAATGCTCTGTTTTGGATTGAACAGTATCATGCGGACGGCATCCGCATGGATGCGGTCGCTTCCATGTTGTACCTGGATTATGGAAAACAGGATGGAGAGTGGGTGGCGAATATCTATGGGGGCAACCAGAATCTGGAGGCCATGGAATTCCTGCGCCATGTGAACAGCATGATCCATAAGAGGGGAAGAGGGGCGCTGTCCATTGCGGAAGAGTCTACCGCCTGGCCTATGGTGACGGGGAGCCTGGAAGAAGGCGGGCTCGGTTTTGATATGAAGTGGAATATGGGATGGATGAACGACTTCCTCGGTTACATCCGCCAGGATCCCTATTTCCGTTCCGGCTGTCATAACTCCCTTACATTCAGCATGGTTTATGCATACAGCGAACATTTCATGCTGGTGCTTTCTCATGACGAGGTGGTACATGGAAAGGCGTCCATGATCGGAAAGATGCCTGGAAACAGGGAAGAACAGTTCGCCAATCTGAAAGCCAGTTATGGATATATGATGTGCCATCCGGGCAAAAAGCTGCTGTTCATGGGCCAGGATATCGGAGAGTATGATGAGTGGAATGAAAATCGGGAAGTGGAGTGGTACCTTCTGGAGAATCCTGAGCACAAGGGACTGCAGGATTTTGTGAAGGCTCTGAACCATCTTTACAGGCAGCAGCCTGCCCTGTATCTGAAGGATACGAGCTGGGAAGGATTTGAATGGATCGACTGCATCAGCGCCAATGACTGCACGCTTTCCTTTGTAAGAAAGGCGGGGAAAGCGGAAGAAATGCTTCTGGTGGTGCTGAACTTTGCCAATGTGGAAAGGAAGAACTATCAGATAGGCGTTCCGCTCAATGGAAAATATAAGGAAATTCTGAATTCTGATGCCAAAGAGTTCGGCGGAGAAGGCAGGGTGAACGGCAGAGTAAAGGCGGCAGCAGAAGAAGCCTGGGACGGGAAGGAGTACTCCATCAAAATACATCAGGCGCCTCTTAGCATCAGCATTTTTGCCTATCATCCGTATACCCGGGAAGAATTGAAGGAGATCGCGAAGAGGAAAGCGGAAAAAGAGAGGAAGGCCAAAGAAGCCGCCAAAAAGAAGGCCGGAAGAAAGGCGGGAACAAAAGCGTCAGCGGCCAAGACACTGAAGGAAGAACTGGCGGATAAATTCTTTGAGGCGGATGCTGTGATCTCGGAAAAAGGAGAAGTGGAGAGGCCGGTAAAGGTGACCAAGCCACGCAGAAAGACGGTGGATGAAGAATGAATATGAACTGGGGAATATGGACCGTCGGCGTTTTGCTTTCAGATCAGGCTTCCACAGAGGTATCTGAAGAACTGGCAATCGGAGAGCAGCTGCTGCGTGATGCGCCGAAGTCCCTTCTGGACCTGCTCATCAGGGCCGTTTTATGCGTGGTGGTCTTTCTGATCGGTTCCAGGGTGATAGCGGTGATCAGAAAGATTGCTGCGAATGCGCTGAAGAGGGCCAATGCAAGTAAGGAAGTCAAGCAGTTTTTGGACTCCTGCCTGAAAGTGGGCATGTATGCATTCCTGCTCTTTCAGATTGCAATCCATCTTGGAATCGACGCCACAACTATCGCCACAGTGCTTGGTTCAGCTACCGTAACGATCGGTCTGGCATTTCAGGGAAGCCTGAAAAACTGCATCGGTGGGATTCTGATCATGATGCTGCATCCGTTTCGGGTGGGGGATTATATTATGGAAGCCACCTATCAGAACGAAGGAACGGTATCGGAGATCTCCATTTTTTATACGAAGCTGGCAACCATCGATAATAAGACGATTCTGCTTCCCAACGGCTATCTGGCGGATACCAGCATTACCAATGTGACCAGGGAAGAGAACAGGCGTGTGGAATTGAAGGTGGGAATATCCTATGAAGCGGATATCAGGCAGGCGAAAGGGATTCTGGAAGAGCTGCTGCTGCAGGAAGATCGGATCTGTAAGGACAGGGAATACAGCATCTATGTTGACGATCTGGCGCAAAGCGCCGTTATGCTGGGCATGCGGTTCTGGACCAAGACGGAAGATTTCTGGCCGGTGAGATGGGCGATGCTGGAAAAAATAAAATATGCGTTCGATGAGAACAACATCTCCATCCCGTATCCGCAGATGGATGTACATGTATCGGAAAAAGAAGAGGAATGAAGGAATACTGAGTGGGAAACTCCCGAGCCAGGCAGCTGGTTCGGGAGTTTTTTTCTTTGGGAGAAAGTTTCCTTTCCTATGGAATAAAAAGGATATGTATGCACAAAAAAACAGCTGTCCGACAGCAACTGCTTTTGGCATGGATGAACGTCAAAGTGCATATTTTCTCAAAAAGAACCATTTCGTTCTGAAGAGGAAGCCAAGCAGATGAAGCGCTCCATTTACGAAGCAGCGATGGAAAAAGTACCTGACTTCCGTCGTTTCTCTCAAAACCTAGTACTCAGGAGTCAAGCAGAATACAGTTTTGGAAGAAATTTTCGACTTCCTTTTCGGACAGATACAGCGCATCCAGATTTGTCAGTCCGGTCAATTCTTTCACTTTTTCGTTGACCGACTGGTTTCTGGATATGTTGATATAGGAGCCATCCCCTCCTTTTACCACCCGGAAGTCACGGATAAAGTGAATCAGGTCATAGGAATTGATTTTGTTTTTGAACACTTTGATTTCTAATACTCTTAAAAGAAACAAGCTAAGGTAGCAGATCAAGAAATGCCCATAGATTGTTTCTCTTTTTTGTACATAAACCGGGCGCGCGTCCAGATAAGACTTTGTAATCCGGAAGGATTCCTCGATCTTCCACAAGCTGTGATATGTCTGGTAAACCTGAAGCGGGTCCATATCCAGTTCTGAGGTGACTATAAGGTTATACCCTGCATACTTCAGATCCTCTTCCAGCTTTTCCTGGTCAATCTCGATAACGGGTTTGATTTTCTTTCCGTTTTTATCCTTATTGGTTACCTTGATGTATTTCGCACAATCCCCCAGTTCCTCCCGGGTCATCGCCTTGTATGTCGTATAGTTAGAAGCCTTATCCGCCATTTTCAGGATCTCAGCCGTTTGTTTTTTGGCCAGAGAGGGATTGTAGGAAACAATTCGTTTTTCGGTCACGGAAAACATTGTCACGGTCTCTTTGCCGGTTTCCGGATCGGTTTCCTTGAATTGATAAGAAAAAGTATCTACGCAGGACTTAAGACGGTATAAGAGCTTCCCGTTCTTATCTGTGTGATTTACCCATACATTCTGATCATTTTCTAATACGACCCATTTCTTTTCTTTCTCGCTTAAGTTCCTGCCATGGATGGATTTGGAGAAAATATACCCGTCACTTGCTTCTTTCACGGCAGCATAGATATTCCTGGCGCAGTTGAGGCCTTTATCCGCGACCTGCACAGTCTTTCCGGAAATCTTATGCCTGTTTTTCATTTCCTCAATGGTCTTTCGAATATATGGTTTTTCAGATTCGTTTCCTGGATACATCTGCATGGAGACCGGCACCAGATCCGCGTCAAGGAGGAGCGCCTGCCCGATGATTGGAGCGTGCCGGTTCTCCTTGGAGGGTCCTTTTTGTTTATCTTCCCAGGGCAGATCGATCTCGAAATAATAATTCGTACAGTCAAAAAACACATGGCTGAAATCTCTTGGATAGTGTTGCTCATAACAATGGTTAAAGAGCTCAATGTATTTCTTGTAGGATTCACCGATAAAAGCCAGGCCATCATAAACCTGATCTTCTGACATCGGGGAGCTGTTGTAAAGATGGGGAAAAACAGAGGAAACCGTTTTAGATTTCGAGCAGGGGCAGATGACCCTGGAAAAAATGAGCTGGGCCATCATGTCGTATAGCTGGAACTGGAAACGCATTTGGGCGGAGAGGATGCCGATGACGTCCTTGACATTCAGTTCTTCCAAGAGAGTATGGAGGAGAAACTGCCCGAGGTGGTATTCAACAGGGGCAGCAAAAGCACGGGGACGGGTTTCCTGCGCAAAAGCAGCAGCGCGTTCCTCGTTTTTGCGCCTTACAAACTCTTTATAATAAGCGACGGGATCCGGGATTTCATCGGAGATGAGGTCCTCCACATAGCCAAAGGCCATGACATTTTTTGTGCGGGATTGTTTCATCTCCTTGTCCCAGTAGGAGTCATACATTTGCAGATAGAGTCCTTTTTTCTTTTTTTCCTGTCGTAAAAAGTACGCCATAATTCCCCTCCTAACAAAGTACCATAAAGTACCATTATTATACTATACTCCAAAAATATTTTCAATAAAAAAAGCCCCCAAAGGGCATTGAAAATATGCCGTAAATATAGGAAAAGACGAGGTTCGGGAGAAAAAGTGAAAAAATGGGAAGATGAAAACGCCGGAACTTTCCTAGTACTACGACGGAAGACGGGCGTTCCTCCAAAGTTAAATGAGAAAAAGAGTTTTGAGTTTTCATAATAGGCACCA